>CAZQBR010000011.1:2057-19836 GCA_964591975.1 uncultured Dehalococcoidales bacterium | reverse complement strand
GGGGTGAACGGTGGGATTCGAACCCACGATCTCCAGGGCCACAACCTGGCGCCTTGAACCACTAGGCTACGCTCACCGCGACACAAAGATTATAATGGAAGTCGCCGTCACTTTCAATCTTGACTAAGAGGCACTATCTTCACCTTGCCCCAAACCCCTATTCCTGTCGCCTTTGATGATGCTGACTGGATTCCTGGAACGTTCTGCGCCTCTGCTGGCTTGTTTCAACGGCGCCGGCTCTTGCCAGGTAGCTTACCGTTGCAAGCCTCGTAATTTGACATCACGCCCTTCGTCCACTAAAATATTTCGCTACCCTATCTAGCGAAACTCCGGGGTTGCAATCATAGATTGCCAGGAGCAATGGAGAACAAGAATCAATGAAGTTTAGTCCGCGTGTGCGTACTAAATGGATATCAGGTTTGGCCATCCTGATTACCGGTGCTTTTCTTCTTAGAGGTTGTACCTGTGCTACTCCTAACAACCCCCCGGTTATCAGCAACCTCGTGGCTGAGGAAGATGTGATTTTAACTTCACAAGATTGTAAGATTACCTGTATTGCTTCAGACTTAGATGGTGACAACCTGACTTATGAGTGGGCAGCCAACGGAGGCAACATATCCGGAGAAGGCTCCATGGTTACCTGGACTGCCCCCGATGAAGAGGGTACTTATACCATAACGGTTATGGTCATTGATGACCGAGATGGTGAAAGCGAAGACTCATTGACTATCAATGTAATGCTTAACCATCCCCCGATCATTGAGGACTTGGTTTTAACTCCAGAAGAAGCCAGAGACTTTGAACTCGAGAAATTTAGAGTCTATAGACATGCACGCTGTAAAATTGAATGCGTTGCTTCAGATCCAGATAAGGATGAGCTCAGCTATGAATGGTCGGCTGAAGGCAGGTCGACTAACGGAGGTAAGATTGCCGGAAAAGGCCGTGTGATTACCTGGGCTGTGCCCAATGAAGCAGATACTGGAGTTACTATCACTGTAACAGTGTCTGATGGCCGGGGTGGTACAGATACTGAGAGCATAGTTTTCAGGGTGGTGACTTGCCGATGTAGCCTTTAGCTGGAGGTTAATGCCTGGCAATTTTAGCCGAGAGACACTATTCTCACCTTGCCCCAAACACCTATCTTATCGTCTTTGATGATGACTATACCAAGTAACCCTTCTATGCTTTGAGCTTTCTCAATCGCCTGAGGAATATCTTTCGTATCCTTGACTACGTTGCCTATAGCGGTAGCTACAGCATCAGCTAGAGGTGTTGAAGGGGAGAGAGCAATGACAGCATCGCTAGAACCAAGGCTTAGAGAATGTCCTATTTTTCCCGAGGAGGTGCATATGCCCAGGGGTGTTTCCCCAGGCTTAATCTCTAAGGCGATTTTTCCCGTAAAAGGGGACTCTCCAGCATAGATGCCCACTAACCTTTTCTTCAATATTTTTAGGAAGATATCACCGCCGTTTTCCACAATTACCTCCGATGAGAAGGGGAGTAAATCCTTGCCTACAGCTTCAGCGATGGCGCCAGCTACTGTGGCCATAGGACCGATGCCAGCTATTTGTGACACCCTGGCCATTTCCTTGACGATGGCAGGGGCATCTTTTTCAGCCTGGTAAGGCTCCAATGTGGTGAGAAAAAGGGGGTGGTGCTCAATGTACTTCTCCAATGGAGAGCGATGCTTCAACGCTGACTTCAGGGCTTTATCCTTGAGGTTACGTTGAGCTCGGATATATAAGTCTGTTTGCTTTGCTACTACATTGAAGGAAACTAAGTCGGCGTCTTTAATCCAGTGGCGATAGAATCGTGGCTCATACATAGATTCTTCGCTTCCCCTTCACTTCGTTCAGGGCTAAAGGCTCAGAAATACAATCTCATAGCCCGAGGGGGGCAGGCCTTAACGCATAGCCCACAGACTACGCATTTAGCATGGTCGAAGAGTACTTTTCTCGTTTCTAGCTCCAAAGAGAAAGCTCCAGTTGGACAAAGGTTAACACACGCTCCACAGTGGGTACACTTAGCTTCATCACGGATTACATCCTGTGATAAGGATTGAATTATTACTCCTGTCTCAATGAGATACTGGATTCCTTTATCATAATTTTCCTGGTCACCACTGAGTTCCATGATTAGCAATCCCTCTTCTCCTGGTGATACTGAAGCTTTGAGGAGGTTAAAGCTGAGGTCGAAATCTCTAGCCAGTCGGTAGACAACAGGCTGCCCTGTCACGTGGGGAGGAAAATGAAGCACTATTCTTCTGGAGACATCCATTTTATTACTCCACTATTAACTTCTTTAACAATCTTGCTTGTCATTCTGAGCATTGCGAAGAATCTAGAGACCCTTCGCTGGTGCTCAGGGTGACAGCTAAACTCACTCCACTATTGGCCTTTCCTTGAGTGGTTTAATTTTTATGCCTGATTCTGCTCCGGGCAGAGGAGCCACCAGCTCGGTGAGCAAAAACTTGCCCCCTTGTATCCACTCTTTCAGAATACTGGCAATTTCTAGCGCTTTGGGATAGCTGGATAAGGAAGCAGTAGGCACATCTTTTCCTTGAACCTCTATATGGCCGCTTTTAAGTCCAGCATAGCTGACTTCTCCTAGAATGTCTGATTTCATCTGAGGATAGGCTTCGGAATAATCAATGATAGGAGCGAAGATTTCAGAGTCAGTCACCAAAGCATAGCTCAGAATCTCCTCTGACAGTATTGGTATGGGAATGCCTATGCCTACGGTCAATGTGCAGCCGTAGCCAAGCATGCTTGTTCCTACTAACCATTCTGGTCTCATCTGTTTCAAATCACCAATGAGTGCTAATGTTCCAGCAGGCTCTTTGGGAACGCCTTTGTCTGTGCGCAGGACATTGGGGTTATGCTGCGTGCCGTGCCAGGCAACATAGCCAACTCCGCCACCAAGAAACACCTTGGTCCCTATTCCTATAGTTTTGTAATAGGGGTCGTTGAGCAAAGGTGAAATCTGCCCCGCAGTGCAATAATTGGCATTGCCCAGTTTTGGCTTTAGGACTCCCATATAAGTATAAATCATTCTATCTGACAAATTTACGCCAACCTCATAGTTTTGACAGGCGTTTCTGGCATTGAATAAAATAGCATTGTTAATGTCTTTGAGGTTGATCCAGGTTTCCAGCTTTTTTCTGGGATAGCAGTCTGTGCCGTAAGCAGTAGCTACCAATCTGACATCTTTCCCTGCCGCTAGTTCCTCAATAACATGCCCACCACCATAGTTAAATTCGCCGGGATGAAATTTATTTCTGGGGTCATCGTCGGGAAGAGCATTTACCCCAAGAAAGACATCCACAGCAGCCAATCCGGCGTAGGCAGGAACATCGTTAAGGTAAACTTTACCACCACCTAGCTTTATCCTTGGTTTGGAATGTCCTACATTGAGAAAGACGCCTGAAGAACACATGGGGCTGAAGGTGCCAGTGGTAACTACATCAATTTCCTCTGCTGCCTTGCTTATGCCCTTTTCCCTGGCAATATCAATCACCTCTTCGGCAGTTACCACCACTGCCTTTCCCCTTTTGACCCTCTCGTTGATTTCAGCGATTGTCTTTGGCATAATAATTCATCTTTATTTCAGCAACTCTATAGCCAATCGGGCAGCCTTCTTGCCAGATAGCAGCATACCACCAAATATTGGCCCCATTCTGGGGGAACCAAAAACTGCAGAAGCTGCCATGCCAGCGACTATCAGCCCGGGATAAACCTCCTTAGTGTTTTCGGGAACCTTCTTTTCGCCCATTTCAACCCACATTGATTTCTCGCCCATTATCCCTCCAGTTGCTGTCCTTAGCTTTCCCCCTACTTTCTCAGTGACTAGGTGGCAGATCTCACAATCATGCCCGGTGGCATCTATAACCAACTTTGACCTTATAGCTAAAGGGTCAACGTGTAAGTTTGCCAAAGGCACAGTACTCCAGTTCAACACTAAGCCAGTTATGTTGTCGTTTTCCCTGATGACCACGTCCTCAACACTGATTAGGTTAAAAATCTTTGCTCCTGCTTTTACAGCTAGAGAGCAGAGGGTTGAGGCTAATTCTATAGCACTAACAACATAATAGCCTTTTTGGTATTGGGTGGTGGTAATGCCGAATTCATCTAGGATTTCCTTACCTTCATCTTGAACTACGATCTTATTGAACATCATGCCACCTCCCCATATCCCTCCACCAACGCTTAACTTCCTCTCAAAGATAGCTACTTTCGTTTTTTCTTTTGCCAGATAATATGCAGCAGTCATTCCTGCCGGTCCAGTCCCCACAATAGCCACATCAAGCTCCATCGCCTCAAGCAATTCTTTCATATAGCTTTCAGCTATAGCCCTGGAAATAACGACTTCATCCATTATTTATCTCCTTATCCTTATGAGACGGCTAGCGCTAAAAAATGCCTCCCATCCAAAGCGGCGCCTTTTGCTAGTTTCTACAGTTGCTTGAGCCAAAGCTCTCAAAGACGTGCCCAATAGTATACTCCCTTCAGAGACTATTTTCCCAGGCATTGAATCAAATCATCTAAGAGGCTGATTTCGTTTAAGTGTTGTGACTATTTCAGTTTGGGGCATGCTTCTCTGTTCCCCACTTCTCATATCACGTAATACTACGGTTCGGCTTTCAACTTCTGATTTACCTATGATAATGGTGTAACTGGTATCAAAGACATTAGCTTGCCTTAGCTGTGCCTTCAAGCTTTTATCACCTGTAGCTTGTATTGCAGCAATGCTGGCCTTGCGTAATTGGGAGCTAAGCTTTACTGCCTCCATTTTAGCTTCTTTCCCCAGATAGGCGATAAAGACAATGGGTGCAGGCAGGGGAGGAATGGCTAAATTTTGGCTTTTTAAATTCAATATTAGTCTTTCTATGCCAGCAGCGAAACCTACTGCTGGGGTAGGTTTTCCTCCTAGTGCCTCAATAAGGTTATCATAGCGACCGCCTCCACCAAGAGTGCTTTGTGCCTCCTTCTCTTGAGGTTCAATCTCAAACACCGTCCTACTATAGTAATCCAAACCACGCACCAATCTATAGTTTAGTTGGAAAGGGATACCTAGTAATTCTAAATATTCCTGAACACTTTGGAAATGAGCTTGGCATTCAGGGCATAGATAATCTGTCATTTTCGGTGCTGTTTCAGCTACCTTCTGGCAAGAGGTTTTTTTGCAATCAAGCAGGCGCAGAGGATTTCTAACTAGCCTAACTTTACAATCAGGGCAAAGTCGAGTGGCATAACCTGAGTAATGCTGCTTTAGCGCTTCTACATACTTAGGTTGGCAAAGCTTGCAGCCAATGCTATTAAGTTGGATGGAAAATTGAGAAAGGCCCAGAGAAAGGAAAAATCGCTGTGCCATCTCTATTATTTCGGCATCGATGGCAGGATCAGCACCACCCAGAGCCTCAAAGCCAAACTGATGATGTTGACGATGACGCCCAGTTTGAGGGCGCTCATATCTGAAAGCAGGACCAAAATAATAAAGTCTTACAGGTTGGGGTAAGTTAAATAATCCATGCTCTAGGTAAGCTCGGCAGACTGGCGCTGTCCCCTCTGCTTTCAGAGCTAGTTTTTGACCACCTTTATCTGTGAAGGTATACATTTCCTTGTCCACGATGTCTGTCCCCTCAGCTACAGTGCGGGTGAACAGTTGGGAGTCCTCGAATATCGGCGTGCTGAGAGGCTGGTAGCCATAAAGCTGGCATAGGGAAGCAGCCTTTTCCTCTACATACTTCCAGTAGGCTTGCTCTTGGGGCAAAATATCTGATGTGCCTCTAGGTGCTTTATACAAGGAAATCCCCCTTCGCTAGATGTACCAGCTAATAATTCACCCGATTAGTTTATCACAAATTTTGGCTGATGTTCCTTAAGCGTGAACGCATCGAGTTGAGCGAGGGAAATTTTTGCTCCCTCAGTCAAGCTGAGGTGGCCATTTTAATAGCCACGGGGAAAGTTCGGGCGGATGCAGTAATCTAATGACTCATCAATCTATTTGTTGTTTGATTTGCTTTAGTCTTATTGCTGCGTTATTATGAAATTAGTCATATGGATATTAATTCGCTTGTAGCTAAAGCCAGAGAATACTTGCCTGACGATGGTGTAGCTCTGGTTAGAGCAGCTTATGAGTTTGCCTCGCAAGCACACCAAGGACAAATGCGCAAATCGGGGAGGCCTTATTTGGAGCACCCTTTGCATACAGCAGTAACCTTGGTTGACCTTCATCTTGACGCCGATACCTTAGCCGCTGCCTTGCTGCATGATGTTCCTGAAGATTGTGGGATACCACTGGACGAAATCGAGGCTAAGTTCGGCCCCCAGGTAGCCAAATTAGTTGATGGCGTTACTAAATTAAATAGACTTACAAGCCTGACTGAAGCAGGAGAGCCTAAGTTGAAGTTTCAGTCTGCAAACTTACGCAAAATGCTTATGGCCATGGCTGAAGACTTGCGGGTAGTTTTAATTAAGTTGGCTGATAGGCTGCATAATATGCGCACATTGGGAGCTTTACCCTTGGAAAAACGCCAGGCAATTGCTCAGGAGACCTTAGAGATATATGCTCCTCTAGCGCACCGTTTGGGTATATGGAAAGTGAAGTGGCAATTAGAGGACCTAGCTTTCCGCTACCTGGAGCCGCATCAGTATCATCAAATTGCCCGCTTGGTAACGAGAAGGCGAGCAGAGCGGGAAAGCTTCATAACTGAAGTTAGTCAGCTGTTGCAGCAGGAATTAGACAAGGTTGATATAAAAGCTAAGGTTTTTGGTAGGCCAAAACATATTTACAGCATTTATCGAAAGGCGGATAAGTATGCTGAGCAGGGGAAGGAGTTTGGCGATATCCATGACCTTTTCGCCTTGCGCGTAGTAGTGAACTCGGTTTCGGATTGTTATAAAGCGTTAGGGACGATCCATAACTTTTGGCGTCCTATACCTGAGGAGTTCGATGATTTCATCGCTAACCCTAAAGATAATGGCTATCGGTCCTTACATACTACCGTGATATGTCAAAGTACAACTCCGCTAGAAATACAAATTCGGACCCATGATATGCATCGGGTTGCTGACTATGGGGTAGCTGCTCACTGGCGCTATAAAGAGGGAAAAGGAGATGCGCAATTTGACCGCGAAATAGCTTGGCTGCGTCAGCTTGGTGAATGGAGGGAGGAGCTCGATGGTGAAGAATTCCTGGAATCTGTTAAAACTGATGTCCTTGTGGATCGCGTATTTGCCTATACCCCAAAAGGCGAAATAAAAGACTTGCCTAAGGGCGCTACTCCTCTAGATTTTGCCTTCAGAGTTCATACAGACTTGGGTTACCGTTGTATTGGGGCAAAAGTGAATGGGCGGCTAAGGCCTTTGAATTATACCCTCAAGACTGGCGATATGGTTGATATTGTGGCTGCCAAAGGGGATAAAGGGCCTAGCCTGGATTGGCTTAACCAAGAGCTTGGCTATGTTAGAACGTCCCATGCGCGAGGGAAAGTTCGACAATGGTTTAGAAAGCAGGAGCGAAGTCAGAATATAGAAACCGGTCGGGAGCTTTTGGATAAAGAGTTCAAACGTGTAGGGCTCACTTTGCCTGCTATTGATACAGTAGCGCGTCTGTTCGGCTACCAGAGCTCAGATGATTTTCTTGCCGCCCTTGGCTATGGCAGTGTCAGCCCTTCTCAGGTGGCGCTTAGATTGAGTGGGGATTTGGAACCATCTAGTGAAGCAATTGAACTTGCACCTCCACGGAAGATTAGCCCCGTAAGTATTAAGGTATTAGGCGTGGGCGATTTGCTTACTCGTTTAGCTAGTTGTTGTCATCCCTTGCCTGGAGACGAGATTATTGGTTATATTACTCAAGGTCGGGGTGTCACTGTGCATCGTAAGGGTTGTCCTAATATTATCAACGAGGTAGAAAAAGAGAGGCTGGTCAATGTAGAGTGGGGTGATGTGGAACAAGTTTATCCTGTAGCTATTCAGGTTGATGCTTGGGATAGAGTTGGCCTTGTTCGGGATATTAGTGCTATCATAGCTGAAGAAGGAGTGAACTTGAGTGAGTTTAATATGGCTAATCATGATAATATTACCTCACTGTATTTTACTTTGGAAGTAAGAAGTACAGCTCAGCTAACTAAAATAGTAGCTAGAGTTCACCCGGTATGGAATGTGATAAACGTAGTAAGGAAAGGAGTGACAGATGCCAAGCAGCAAGTCGCTTAATAAAGCAGCTCGCTCATCAGAGAAGAAGCGATTACGGAATCGCTCAATACGGAGTAGTGTCAAGACCCATATAGCTAAGGCGGAAAAGCTTATTGACACCAAGGGAGAATTGGCACATCAGGAAACAGTAGTAGCTATAAGTACCATAGATAAGGCAGTAAGCAAAGGGGTTTTCCATCGCAACAAAGGTGCCAGGCTTAAATCTCGAGCAATGAAGAAGCTGAATGATACCATTGCGGTGAGCCCAAGCCCTGAGCGTAGTGAAAGAAAAGCGAAGCAGTCTCAAAGAGGTGGAGGTTAATGTCTCTTGGTCACTAAGTCACTTTCTTCAAAGCAGGAACATATTCTCAATTTTATCAATGACTTTTTGCGTGACAAGGGTTATCCCCCTAGTGTTAGGGATATCGCTGTTGGATGCGGGATAAGTTCTACCTCAGTTGTAGCTTATAACCTAAATAAATTAGAGTCAGCAGGCTATATCCGTCGTCATAGCGGTATATCTCGAGGAATTGAGTTCTTAGCCAAAGAGCAAAGGAGCGGTAAGCTTGTTTATGTTCCCATAGTAGGGGTGATAGCTGCTGGTGAACCTATTCCTGTGCCTGCTTCTGACACAGGGAATGTTATTTCTACCGAGATGTTGGAGGTGAGTGAAGAATTAACCCATGGCAGGCAAAGCATTTATGCCCTTCGAGTGAAAGGCGACTCTATGTTAGATGCTTTGATTAAGGATGGTGATATTGTTTTGATGGAGCATGTAAAGAACGCTGAGAATGGTGATGCGGTAGCGGTTTGGCTTAAAAAAGAGCAGGAGGTCACGCTCAAGAAGTTTTTCGTTGAGCCAAATGATATCCGCCTGGAGCCAGCAAATAGCCAGATGAAACCCATTTATACAGCTCCAGATAATGTTGAGGTTCAAGGGAAAGTGCTTGCTGTAATTCGGCGTATGACATAGCTTATGAAATGCAAAAATACAGAGCAAAAGTTAAAAGGTTTTGCATTTTGAGTTGTAATTTTGACTTTTGATTTTTAATTTAGTGTGATGTTACCCCAATTTCAGGCGGTAGGGCGAGCTCTCTTTACTCAAGGGCTTGTTTCCTGCCATAGTGGTAACCTTAGCATCAAGCTTGGAGAGCATCTGCTTATTACTCGTCGGGGCAGCACGCTAAGTTCCATTGGGGAAGCAGATTTGGTGAAGACCGGGATTGCTAGAAATGATCGAGCTACACCTTTAGCTTCAACGGAGTTGGAAGTCCATCGCTCTATCTATAAAAAGACTTCGGCAATGGCAGTAGTTCACGCTCATCCACCTTATGCTGTTACCCTATCTTTCACAGAAAAAGAGATTATACCTTGTGATATGGAGGGGCGAGCTCTGCTGCCCAAAGTGCCCATCTTGGGAAAGCAAGTAACGGTGAAAGCTGGAGACCTTGCTGAAGAGATATCTGAAGCCTTAAAGCAACATCAAGTGGTCTTGGTACAAGGTCATGGAACTTTCGCTGTTGGTCAATTGCTAGAGGAAGCCCATTACTATTCCAGTATCCTGGAACAAAATTGCCGCCTTCTCTACCTGCTCAAGAGCTTAAAGATGGAACCTAATGCTAGTATTCCTTCTGTATCTACGGAGGGCTAAACTTTGCCAGTTTGGAGCTCTACGCTTTTACAGGTTCAGGGGAAATTAACATACACCAATCAAGGTATTTAGGATTTCTCCCCAGTATTACTGGAGCAAAGAGTTTTTGTAATTCACTGGTTATTTCGCCAATCTCGCCCGTGCTTACCGGGCGGTGGTCAATTTCTACAACCGGTGCTATATTGGTTGCGGTGCCAGTAAAGAAACACTCTTCAGCCAGATAAAGTTCACTCCTATTCACTTGCCTCTCAATTGTATCTATACCTAGCTCATTTTTGGCTAGTTTTATAACCGTATCTCTGGTAATTCCTACGAGGATATCACTGAAGGAAGAAGGAGTGATCAAGTTTCCCTTGCTGACAAGAAAGATATTCTCGCCACTGCCTTCAGCTACATGTCCATCATGAGTTAGTAATATTGCTTCATCAAAGCCGCTTTCTATTGCTTCAGTTTTAGCCAGGGCGCCATTTACATAGGCGCCAGAAATCTTGCCTCTTGGAACCATAGTGTCACTGACGCGGCACCAGGAGGAAGTGCGGCAGCGAACACCTTTTTCGACAGCGAGGTAGGGAGGAAGCGTGGTCACAATTATGAAGAAATCATCTTCCAAGCCATGGAGGCGAACTCCTATGCTTTCAGAGCTTTTATAGACCAAAGGACGGATGTATACATTTTCCTGGTAACCGCTTTTCCCCACGAGTTCTACGGTTAATTGGCATAGTTCATCAACAGAGTATGGAAGATTGATTTTCAGGAGTCGAGCACCATCGAGCATGCGCTTGTAGTGGTCCTGAATCCTAAAGAGGCAGAGCCTCTTCCTTTCACTATCCCAATTACCACGAATGCCCTCAAAGCAAGCGGTGCCATAATGTAGAGCATGAGTTAAAATCCCAATCTTGGCTTCAGATAGTGGCATAAATTGCTTGTGAAAAAAAGCATAAGGCTGCATTGTTTCTCCCTCCTTGCAATTATAAATTCAGATTATACCTTTGTCTCAAGTCAATAATCAATCATAGCTTGGCTTAGGTGCTCATATCTTGCCAGTTTTTATCGCTGTCGGTCCATATTTCCTTCGAATTAACTCTATAGCTCTATTCAATTGCTCCAATTTCCCTGCTCTGGAATTGAACATATGCAGTTGCCTTTGTTCCCCAACCAGATTCGATACTCTAACGCCTATGAGGCGAGCGGGCTTTGCTCTTTGTGCTAAAGTCTTATTCAATAATTTTAAAGCTGTGGTGAAAGTAACCTTATTATCACTGCTGGCTCCCTTTAAGGTAATCTGGCGGGTGATTGTCTCAAAATCAGCATACCTCAGCCTGATAGCTATACATCTCGCCCTTTTGTTTTGGCACCTCAGCTCCTCGCCAATTTCCTGGCATACCCAACGCAGGTTAGCCTCAAGAAAATGACGGTCTAGGGTATCTTTAGCGAAGGTAATTTGTTTGCTAATGGACTTTGGTTCACCTGGCGCCTCTACACTTCGCTCATCCATTCCCATGGCGTAGCTATGAATTACTATCCCAATAGCCCCGAACTGCTTTCTCATCTTATTTAAAGGAACTGAGGCTAATTCACCTATAGTGCTTATGCCCATCCCTTCTAGTGCTTGCTCCGTTTTTTTACCTACCCCTGGCAATTTAGCTACAGGAAGGGGATTAAGGAAGTCTTGTTCCCCTCCCGGAGCTACTTCTAATAAGCCGTCAGGCTTACATAAATCGGAGGCAACCTTGGCTACTACCTTACATGTAGCTATGCCCACTGAAGCAGTGAGCTTGAGCTCCTTATGTACTCTTTTTTTCATAGCAAGTGCCAATTTCTCAGGGGAGCCATAAGACTTCTCGCATCCAGTAATATCAAGGTACGCTTCATCAAGCCCTAAAGGCTCCATGTGAGGAGAAAAATCAGCTAGAATTCCCATAAATTTGGCTGAAGCTTCTCGATAGCGAGGCAAGTTAGCCTGTATAAAGATAGCCTGGGGGCAAAGACGGCGTGCCCGGGATAACGGCATACCTGCATGGATGCCGAAGGGCCGTGCTTCATAGGAAGCAGAAGCAACTACGCCACGGCGCTCAGGGTCTCCGCCAACAATCACCGGCTTGCCCTTAAGGCTCGGGTCAAGCACCTGCTCCACGGAAACGAAGAAAGCGTCTAAATCAATATGAAAAACACAGCGAGCCATGGCTTGAATTAGAGATTAAGAGCTAATTGCCTCTAGAAATAACCTGTTTCAACCTTCTCTCAAAAACGCTTCTTTCTAAAAGTACCCTCCGTTGGCACTTGAGGCATTTAAGACCGATATCGACGCCAACCCTTACTACCTCCCATTCATAGCTGCCGCAAGGGTGTGGCTTGCGCAGCCGAACTACATCGCCGAGCTTTACGTCTACAGTCATTTTGGGGTCGTTTAACAATCCTTCCTATATTATTCTAACCTCTTCGCTTCCTGTCATCCTGAGCCCTTCCTCGTTGTCATTCTGAGGGAGCGAAGCGACCGAAGAATCTTCTCTTCAATTCCTTCCTATCGTCAGGACTCGGAGCTTCGGCTTACCAGGAGAGGCTCCGCAAAGTAATCTCTCCGTGCGTTTGAGATTGCTTTGGCACTCTGTGCCTCGCAATGACGAAAGAAAGGGTGACAAAATAAAGGCTCTCATCGTGCTTCTAGGCGGGAAGCCAAATAAGAATTAATCTGGTTTCGTATTTTCCCAGCTACATTCCTGGCTGCTTCAGCAAAATCCTTCCCCCTTGAAGCATATAGAATTTGCCGAGATACATTGATAATTGCTTTCTTTCCCCGAGCGTCTACTCCGTATTTAACTGCTGAAGCTAAGTCTCCTCCCTGA
This sequence comes from uncultured Dehalococcoidales bacterium, assembly GCA_964591975.1. Classification (GTDB taxonomy): domain Bacteria; phylum Chloroflexota; class Dehalococcoidia; order GIF9; family AB-539-J10; genus JAFGBN01. Next base: position 7,147 of record CAZQBR010000011.1, on the reverse strand, counting down.
GCTCCAATGCCTGGAATGAGCAAGTACATTTCAGGGCAAATTGAGCGGACTTTCTTTAGTTCCTCGGGATAAGTAGCTCCTACTACTAGGCCAATGTTGCCATGCGTGTTCCATTCCTTGGCCTTTTGGGCTACTACTTCGTATAGTGGTAAGCCCTCAGTGCAAAGATTCTGGAAATCCAAAGCTCCCTTGTTTGATGTTCGGCACAAGATGAATATTCCTTTATCTTGATAGTTTATAAAAGGCTCTATGGAGTCAAAACCGAGGTAAGGGTTGACTGTAGCGGCATCAAAGCCGAAAGCGGAGAAAAGGGCTTTAGCATAGGCCTTGGCAGTATTGCCTATATCGCCACGCTTGGCATCGCCAATTATGGGAATATCACTAGGTATGTGTTCGATGGTCTTGTGCAAAATGCTGAGTCCTTCAATTCCCAAAGCTTCATAGAAAGCCAAGTTGGGCTTATAGGCACACACCAAGTCATGGGTGGCATCTATGATAGCTTTGTTGAATTCTAGAACATCTATCTTGGGTATGAGGTCTGGGTTAGGGTCAAGCCCAATGCAAAGTAAACTCCCATTTTTCCTGGTAGCGTTAAATAACTTACTGATAAAGGACATGGGCTATACTTAATTTTTAATAATTAATCAATGTACTGGAACTTCTAGCCACCACCTCACCACGCTGATTTGTGTAACTCGTCTCGTAAACGAAGAAAAGCATCTTACCTACTTTGCCCTCACGCTCAAAAACATTAGCTAGTTTGCTGCGCGAGGTGATGATATCGCCGAGTCTCAATGGTAAGGAAAATTCCCACTCTCCTCCTCCGGCCAGTATATGCTTACGAGGTGGTGGTATCTCTGGCACTAACGATAGCACTGAGCCCGGTCGGGAATCAGGAAGAGATACTGTCATAAGGGCACATAAAAGCCATGGTGGAGCAACAATGCCACCATATTGGGCCTTTTGAGCATATTCTTCATCCTGCCATAAAGGATTGGAATCGCCTACTGCTTGAACAAGCCTTCTGATTAGTTCCTTTCCGAGCTCAAATTCAATCGGCTTTGCTTCCGTACCTATTTTCTTTTGCAATTCCTCCAGAGTAATGCTTTCTTTGGTCAACCTTAATTCCCCTTTCTTGATTATAGTTCGCTGTGCTTACTTTGACTTCTTTACTTGTTTTCCACCTGTTATTTCTGATTACGAAGTTTGATTCCTAGAAGGGAGAGCCACAAGTGCAGTGCCTGGCGTAGTTTTCTCCCCTTTGGGATTTTCTGTCCACACATCAAGCTCTACATAATGCCTTCCACCCGTTATATGCTTCTCCCTTACCTTCCCTTTCATAATTATATTCTGGTCGGGAATATCCATGCCTCGATATTGGCAAGTTAGCCTCTTTAGCATGCCCTCTGTACCAATCCAATCGGTGAGCAATTGACCTATGAAAGCAGCTTTCAATCTGCCGTGAACGATAACCCCGTTGAGCCCCTGGCTTTGAGCAAAGTCCTTATCATAGTGAAGCTCATATAGGTCTCCTGAAGTTCCTGCCCACATCACCAACTGCCGCGTTGAGGGACGTTTGGTCAATGATGGTATCTCCATGCCTTCACTCACGTCCTCGTAAAATACCTGCTCTGCCATTTTCCTAACCCCCTTGCTTCTGAATAGTCAATTAAATTGTAACCGTCCTTTGCTATCTTTTCAATATAGTGGAGTGAGGGGTATTTAGCAACACCTATATGTCGTTCTAAGCCCTTTACCTCCTGCCATTCTGCGCGCAGCGAAGGACCTCATAGCGCTCAGGGCGAGCACAACGAAGAATTCAGACATTTCTCCTTCGCTTTGTTCAAAATCGGGGGTAACAAAATAAGCAGTCTCCGCGATATCAAGTAGATGATATAATTACCAATTATTAGAAGCAAATGAATTATAGCCAAGCTGAAGAATATCTCAGCAGTTTTATTGATTATGAGAAAATCCCCGGGATTTCCTATGCTTCGCCCGATTATAGTTTGAAGCATGTAGAACAGCTTCTGCAACTAATGGGTGACCCTCATTTGGCAGCCAGGACAATACATATTGCAGGCACTAAGGGGAAAGGAAGCGTAGCAGCTATGATTGCTCAGGTTTTGACCATCTCAGGCTATAAAACGGGCTTATATACATCCCCCCATCTTCATAGCTTGAGGGAGCGCATTAGAGTAGACGGCCATCTGATTTCAGAGGGAGAGTTCGCTGCTCTAACAGCGAAAGCGAAGCCTTATTTCGAAGCAATAAATGCCATCGCGGCGAGCCAGAGCTCCAAGCGTAACGAAGAGCAAGCGGAGCAAGCTTGCCAGCAATTGACTTTCTTCGAAGCCCTGACCGCATTGGCCTTCGCCTATTTCAAGAATAAAGAGGCAGATTTTCAAGTGCTGGAAGTAGGCTTAGGAGGCAGGTTTGATGCTACTAACGTAGCCAATCCTGAAGTCTGTATTATAACCCCTATCAGCCTGGACCATACCCAGATTCTAGGTAATAGCCTGGAGGAGATAGCTTTTGAGAAGGCAGGCATTATTAAGCCTGGCAGCTTGGTGGTGCTCTCTCCCCAACCAGAAGAGGCAAGTTCGGCAATCAATGATGTCTGCCATAAACAAGGAGCAAAGTTGATTCGAGTGGGCAGAGATGTTACCTGGCATGGGATAAGTGGCGACCTCTCTCATCAATCACTTGTGGTTGATGGTAGAATGGGTGACCACCATCTTACTATTCCGCTCCTGGGCGATTACCAGCTTGAGAATGCTGCCGTTGCTGTAGCCGCTTTAGAGATATTGGCATCTCTGGGCTATGGCATCTCTACTGAAGACATTGCTCGAGGCTTTGCCCAGGTTAAATGGCCTGGTAGGTTCCAAATTTTACATTATCAGCCTGTAGTGTTGGTTGATGGAGCTCATAACGTGGCGTCAATAAGAAGGCTGGCAGAGAACATTAAAGCATATTTCAATTATGACCAGATCTTCCTCATTATAGGATCATCCTGCGATAAAGATATACCGGGGATAGCGAAAGAATTGGCCTCTCTCTCCCCCCAAGTCATGGTTACGCATTCTTCGCACCCTCGCGCTGCTTCTCCTTCAACTGTAGCTACTGAGTTTCTCAACTGGAGCATCAAAGCCAAGGTCACTGATACAGTGGCCCAGGCTTTATCTCAGTCTTTGTCTCTAGCCAGCGCGACAGACCTCATCTGTGTTACTGGCTCCTTATTCATAGTAGCGGAGGCTTTAGGTTATTTCTCCGAGGGCTGAGTCGTTGCAGGAGAGCTAAGGGCTTCCTTCGGTAGCATGTCGCCCAGCATCTGTTGCAGTGCCATGACGTGACTGCATGTTCCCCATTGGGAGAAGAAATAGCAAGAGCAATGCCAATTCCCGTTGGCATAGCTCAGCTTATGGTTATCATTTTCTCCGTGGAAAACGACCGTGAAACCCGAAAAGCTAACACGTTCTGGTTCTTGAGCATATCTTTTGGCTTTTTCGATCTTCCCGATAAGACTTGACCTCATCCACATGCCCTCCTTTTTACCTAAAACAACTCTACTCAAAGTATATAATAGGGCTTGGGAAAAGTCTATTAAGCTGCGGGGGTGAATTGGCACAGAAGAAAGTAGAGGAGGCAACAACCCCGCCTTTCTTCATGTTGATGCCGACGTTTACCTCAAATGTCTTAAAATGTGGCAAACTCCAGTTTATCAAGGGCTTCAGACCGCTCCTTATTCTCAATACTGGTATGGCTCATGGTTGCATTAAGGCTTTTGTGGCCAGCTCACGCCAGCCAACTCCGGATACTTTTGCACCATATCACGAATATAGCTGCGCTTCGTGTTCTGCCCCCAGTCCCTGGGACTTCGTGGTGATAGACAGAATTTGGGTCCGATATTCAGAATAGAGCTATTGCAAATTATCGTGGGTCACTCAACCAGTCCTTTCTTTAAAGCAACAGCCACTGCTTGGGCTCTGTCAGAAGCGTCAAGTTTTCGGAATATGCTTTCCCTCTTTGATCTAATAGGGTAGGAAACTACTTGAGCCTCTCTTAATTCTTCTTGAGACAAGCCTTCATTGGTAGCTACCTTGGTTGTTCCAAAGTATAATAACTCTGCATCCAATCCATAAACGCCACCAGTAAACTCTTCAATATCCCCAAGGAGAATAAAGTGAACGGCTTGATTTACCCTGCAGCAGGGAAAAGTGTTAAAATTAGTTTATTAGGGAGGATATGAGAAAATGGGCGATGTTTTAGATAAAGCCACAGCGCTTATTAAATGTAAGGAATGTCCTTGGTATAAGAATTGCGTGACTCCAATGCAGATTAACACTGAGGATGTCGAGCAGTTTAGATTGATGATGCAGCAAGCAAACCTTCCTGAACAAGCTAGAACCGAGATGGAGCGGATTGCAGAAAACGTAGCGTCTACTAATCAGAATATGATTCTCCAAAGCTGCCCAGTATTTACTCAGCGCCTCAAGGATGACCCCAGACTGGCCCAGCGAATAAAAGAGATGATGCAGAACTGGGGAAAGGAAGAATTAGATAAATAGCAATGTCAGAGCAAATCGGCAAAATAGAGAAACCAGCTACAGAGCATTTTAAAAAAAAGAGGAAGGTTTACCTTGTGCCACTCGTATATTCTAGTGAAGATGCCCCAACTGAGTATAAGGAGAAATGCCATCTCTATTGGCAACAAGTGGTAGAGCAGCTAAGCAGCTTAGAGACAAAGATCGGGAAAGTAAATCGAGTTTATCACGAAGCAATCTCTCTATCAGGCGACGATGGCATGAAGTTTGTGGAAAAACTAAATCAAAATAGCTATCAACTGGTTAAAGGCAGGTGTGATAATGGAGCTAGCTTTGAGGCAATTGAAGACAATGCGCTGTTCCAGGAAGCGATGGATTGGGAGAGATGCCTTTTGATTGGGTTTATGACTGAAAAGGTGACAAGCAAGGTTTATGAATTTTATGTTGAGGCTACCACAAAGCGGTATGAATTTATGGCTAAGAAGATAAGCGAGACTCTTAAAGATAACGAAGCTGGGCTCTTATTAATCAGAGCGGAGCACAGGC
>CAZQBR010000011.1:0-2047 GCA_964591975.1 uncultured Dehalococcoidales bacterium | reverse complement strand
CACCGTTGGCTCCGCGACCAGGCTAGAGAAAGGCAAGAGAAGCCACAAGAGAAGCCACAAGAGGAGCCTCAAGAGAAGCCGCAAGAGGAGCCTAAGGATTAAAATCACTTTGTGAGGCTTATTTCATGCAGGTAAGGAAACCCGCTGTTTCAGGAATGTTTTATGCTGGCACCCCTGAAGAGCTAAGGGAGCAAATCCAATGGTGTTATAAGCATGAGCTTGGCCCGGGAGCTGTGCCTCGGGTTAATAATAAAGGTCCAAGGAAAATCATCGCTCTTGTTGTCCCACATGCTGGCTATGCTTATTCAGGACCAGTAGCAGCCCATGCCTATAAGGAGCTTGCCAATGATGGAATGTTCGATACAGCAGTGATAATCGGTCCCAATCATACCGGCTATGGCTCTCTAGTTTCTGTATGGACGGGGAGTTCCTGGGAGACGCCTTTGGGAAAGGTAAAGATAAACAAGGAGCTTGCTCGCAAGCTCCTTGGTGGAGTAATTGAAGAAGGTGAGCTAGCTCACATACATGAACATAGCATAGAGGTACAGCTACCCTGGCTTCAGCACCTCTACGGAGGACTGAAGATTGTGCCTATAACCATGTTAGCCCAGGATATGGAAACGGCCAGGGAACTGGGTAAAGCTATTTACAAAGCTGGTGGCAACACCATAATCATAGCTAGCAGTGATTTCACTCACTATGAGCCTCATCTTGTAGCCACAGAAAAAGACCGGTCTATGATAGAGGCGATAATTAGCCTTGATGAGGAAGAGTTGTATAAAAGGCGTGAACTTCTTAATTGCACAATGTGTGGCTATGGACCAGTGGCTTCAGCAATTGTAGCGGCGAAAGAAACTGGAGCAAAAACGGCAACCCTGTTGAAATATGCCACCAGCGGAGACGTAATTGGCGATTTTTCTGCAGTAGTTGGTTATGGTTCCATCGTGATAAATCGGTAGAACCTTTTACTCTTGAGAACTTACTATCTCCCCCCTGGCATCTTCCTCAATCGTAAGGATGCCAAAAGAATTTTCTGCTTTCCCTGGGTTGAAGAAAAGGATACCATCGATCACCTTGTTTTGAGATTTATGGGAGTGGCCATAAACAATTACATCTACTCGATCTTGGTCAAAAATTCCCATTACCCTCTGCTCTATCCCCCATGGGCCACCTGAGCCATGAGTAATGCCAATTCTCTTGTCCCCTATTTCAAGTACCTCCTTGGCTGGGAGTATGCTTTTTAGCTCAGCTGAATCCATATTGCCTTGAACTGCTTTCACCTTCCCTAACCTCTTTAACCCATTAAGTACTTCCACAGTGGTGAAATCCCCAGCGTGGATTATCATATCTGCTGAGGAAAGGGAATCAATTACCTTTCGGGGAATGTCTTCCAATGAATGCGTATGAGTATCGGAAAGCACACCTATCCTCAAATACGACCCCCTTGATTTGACATGGTCATATCAGATTGTAGCCCTGTGATTTCTTTTTGTCATTTCTCCATATTGCTGCGAGCTGAGGTCCGACCTTAAAGGAAGAACAAGGGGGCTTCCAAAAGATTTTTGCTTATTGGTGATCTTGAGAGGTAACCTGTTTTACTAGTTGGATGGTCTTGTCTATACTCGATAATGAGAAAGATAACCCCAGTTGTCCTAACTCCCTATAGCCCAATCCTCGGAACAGTCTTTGTCCCGCTACTCTAGTCATTTCATCATAGATGATTGGCCACTCAGGGCTTCTCCTCTGGGCACAGAAAAGAACAAAATCACGAAGCTGAGATGGGGGGGTCTCCATAAGTTGTCAGTTTAGGCTGAGAACCAGATTTACACAAACTCGCTCATGGCTGTTGAGGTCTCATTCTCTCCCTTATTCTCGCCTTAGATAATCCCTTGACCAAGGCTTAGGTCTCATCCCTGTGCTTGGCCAAATGTAATATCCCAGAAAATTTTCCGTCTTAGTTATTACAATTCCATTCCAGATAGCTGGCAAATAGGGCGAGTAAACCTATAAGCCGAGTTCTGTACTCCAAAATGGAGTGGTGACCATC
>CAZQBR010000010.1:19003-20447 GCA_964591975.1 uncultured Dehalococcoidales bacterium | reverse complement strand
ATCTTTACGGGCACACGAAGTTTTATAGCCTGGGGCATAAGCTCGGTAACCAGGGATTTCATTTCTTCTATCTCTTCCTCAGGTACCTCAAAAATCAATTCATCGTGAATTTGCAGGAGCATCCTGCTTTTGAGGTTACGTTCTTTCATTTCTCGATGCAGGTCGAGCATGGCAACCTTGATGATATCGGCAGAGGTACCCTGCACCGGCGCATTTACAGCCATTCTCTCAGCAGCTTGCCTGATTTGCCTATTGGGGGAGTTGATTTCGGGTATGAACCGCCTCCTTCCCATCACTGTTTGCACGTAGCCCAGCTTTCTAGCCTGTTCTTTAGTCGCTTCAATGTATTCTTTTACCTCAGGATATTTTTCAAAATATAGAGCGATGAACCGAGATGCTTCCTCTCGGGTAAAATTAGTGGCCTGCTCCAGGCCATAATCGCTCATGCCATAAATAATACCGAAGTTGACAGTTTTGGCATTACGGCGCATCTCAGAGGTCACTTCATCCCTGGGAATGCCAAAGATGTTACAGGCAGTCATGGCATGAATATCCTCATCGCTGGCAAAGGCGGCAATGAGGCCAGTATCCTGGGAGAGGTGGGCCAAAGCTCTGAGGTCAATCTGAGAATAATCGGCACTGAAAAGTAGTGACCCGGGTGGTGCTATGATAGCTTGCCTTATTCTCTTTCCCATTTCTCCCCGTACGGGGAGATTTTGCAAGTTTGGTTCACTAGAGGAAAGTCGCCCCGTGGCCGTGCCTGTCTGGTTGAAACTGGTGTGTATCCTTCCCGTCTTATGGTTAATGAGCACCGGCAAGGCATCAACATAGGTCGACTTGAGCTTAGCAAGCTGGCGATATTGCAACACAAGCTCAATTATGGGGTGAACACCCCTCAACGCTTCCATAACCGAAGCCTCAGTAGAATAGCCGGTTTTTGTCCTGCGGGATTGGGGTAACCTGAGTTCTTCAAAGAGCATCTTGCCCAGTTGCTGTGGGGAATTGATATTGAATTCATGTCCCACACTACTGTAGATTTCCGCCTCCAGTTTTAGTATTTCCCGGCCTAATTCCAGAGATATTTTACGAAGCAAATCAGTATCCAAGAGAACGCCATTCCTCTCCATAGCTGCTAACACTGGAACCAGAGGCATTTCCACTTCACTGAAGAGTTTCCACAGCCCTTGCTGGTGTAGCTCACCCTGTAAACTCTCCTTTAAATTCCACAGGATATCCACGTCAGTGCAAGCATGGTCAGCAACTTGTTCTACCTCTAGCATAGCTATCGAGCTTTGCCCCTTACCTGTGCCTATCAACTCATTGAAGGGCATTATTTCAATGCCTAATCTGTTAAAGGCAAGCGCTTTAAGGCCCAGGCTCTTTTCCCCAAGGAGATAGGCGGCAATCATTGGGTCGAAATCCAAATTTTTAATTTCTATCCCGT
>CAZQBR010000010.1:0-18903 GCA_964591975.1 uncultured Dehalococcoidales bacterium | reverse complement strand
GGGAGAGGGAAGGGGTGAGGGTGCTTTCAATATCAATGGCTATCTCACTTACTCTTTCTAGCTGGCTAATAAGCTCATTCAGACCTGTCTCGGTATTTACTATTCGATAAATGCCCTTAGAATGAGCTTCCTTTATGCCCGCCGTCTCACCTGTGTCTTGCGGCAACCTGGGAAGCAAGTTAATAAACCCAAGTTCCCGGAAAAGCCTTACTACTTCATCTCGGTCATATGTGCTCACCTGACAAGTTTCTAAGTTTAGGTTTATAGGAACATCTCTGACTATGGTGACTAATTCTTTATTTCGAAAAGCCTGAGATTGATATTGGCGCAACATTGCTTGCAGTTTACCTGGAGTTACATCCTCAATATGCTCATAGATTCCCTCCAGGCTGTCAAACTGCTGAATTAGCTTTGCGGCTGTTTTCTCACCAATACCGGGTACACCTGGAATGTTATCTGAAGCATCACCGGATAGTGCCTTAAAGTCAGTGATTTGTCCCGGCTGTACACCATATTTTTGGTGGACCGCCTCTTCATCGTAAAGAATAGTATCGTTAAAGGTTCGCCTGGGGACGAGGGCTTTCACCCCTGGCAATACCGCTTGAAGCATATCATTGTCTCCGGTAACAATAATGCTCTGGATGCCTTGCTCATTAGCCTGCTTGCTTAGGGTGCCCAGAACATCGTCAGCCTCAAAGCCATCAATTTCAAAGATGGGGATATGGAAGGTCTCCACTAGTTGGTGAACTCGTTTTATCTGGCCTTTCAGCTCGTCTGGCATAGCAGGGCGCTGTGCCTTGTACTCCTCAAACATTTCATGCCTGAAGGTTGGAGTAGGACGGTCAAAGGCAACAGCCCAATGGGCAGGCTTAAATTCAGCAAGCACTTTGAGCAAGGTAGCGGCAAAACCATAAACAGCGCTTACCATCTCCCCGGTTTTGGACACCGTTAGCGGAGGCAAAGCATGAAAGGCACGATGCACTAAAGCATTGCCATCGAAAAGCAATAACAATGGCTTCTCTTTCTCAAGCATCTCAATCTATTATACTACCTGACAGGCATGATATACTAAAGCTGTTTTCCAACCATCATAGCCCTGAGGTCATAGGTGAAAAGAGATTTACTTTCAATATCCGAGCTTAGCCGTGAGGAAATCGAACAACTCATAGAGCAAGCTTTAATTATGAAGCAGGAGGATACATCGGGTCTTCTTCCCGGAAAAGCCCTGGCTCTCCTCTTCGAGAAGCCTTCCTTACGAACCAGGGTTAGCTTTGAAATGGCCATGCATCAGCTAGGTGGATATGCCATTTATCTTTCTCCGGATGAAGTAGGCTTGGGCAAGCGAGAGCCAGTGGCTGATGTAGCCCGAGTGCTCAGCCGCTATGTTGATGGAATCGCTGCCCGCACATTTTCCCAGGAGACCTTGCGCGTTTTAGCTGAGAATTCATCTGTGCCTGTAATCAATGCACTTTCCGATTTAGAGCACCCCTGCCAAGCACTTTCTGACCTCCTTACAATATACGAAAAGAAAGGCAGGCTCTCCGGCTTAACCTTGGCCTTCATTGGCGATGGCAATAATGTAGCTAATAGCCTGCTTCTGGCTGCTTCACTTACAGGCATGAATTTCCATATTGCTTCCCCATCCGGTTACGAAATTAAGAAGGAGCTATTAAAGCAAGGCAGAGAATTTGCTGCCCTTAGCGGCAGTCAAATTCGGCTAACTGATGAGCCTCGTGAGGCAGTTAAAGGTGCTGATATCGTATATACCGACGTATGGATTAGCATGGGCCAGGAAGCAGAAATAGAACGCCGCCTTGCTTTTCAGGGCTATCAGGTAGACGCTGAATTATTAGCCTTAGCCAGGCAGGACGCCTTGTTTATGCATCCCTTGCCAGCCCATCAGGGTGAGGAAATTTCTGTGGGATTGCTGGGCGATTCAAGGTCAGTAGTCTTCGACCAGGCAGAAAACAGGCTCCACCTGCAAAAAGCGTTGCTGGCCAAAGCGCTTCGCCAGGGTGAATGAAGGGAAGGAGCAATGAGAGGCGACACAATACCCATTATAGCTATTGTGGGCAGGACTAATGTGGGCAAGTCTACCCTGCTTAACCGCCTGGCAGGTAAACGCCTGGCCGTCATCGCCGATTTACCAGGAACTACCCGAGACCGTGTTTTCGCTTCCACCTCGTGGCAGGGAAGAGAGCTACTCGTGGTTGACACTGGCGGATGGCAAGCAAAGACATCCACAGTTTTGGATGAAATGGTCAAGCAACAGGTAGAAGCTGCTATTGCTCAAGCAGATGCCATCATTTTCCTGGTAGATGCTCACCAGGGAGTCATTACCACCGATGAGGAAATAGCTGATATATTGCGTGCCACCGACAAGCCTGTGGTCCTAGCAGTGAACAAGATAGATTCTGCCAAACAAACAAACCAGATGGCTGATTTTTATCACCTCAGCATGGGTAAGCCTATAGCTATTAGCGCTTATCATAACCTAGGAATAGAAGAACTAATGGACGCTATGCTAGCCTTCCTCCCCCCATCACCTCCCAGCTTTGTAGCGCCAGAAGAGGCAAAACTAGCCATTGTGGGACGACCTAATGTGGGTAAGTCAACGCTGCTAAATGCCCTGCTGGGAAGCCAAAGAGCTATTACCCACGAGTCTCCGGGCACGACCCGCGACTCTCTTGACGCCGTAGTCCACTGGGATGATAAGAAAATCTTACTTATTGATACCGCTGGTATTAAACGACGTGGGCGAGTCGGTGTTGGAGTGGACTATTATAGCCTGCTTCGTGCCCTTCAGGCTATTAATCGCTGTGATATTGCCTTACTACTGGTTGATGCCTCTGAATTCATTACTGCTCAAGATATGCACATCGCTGGTTATATTGTTGGCTTTGGCAAGGGCATAGTGCTGCTGGTTAATAAATGGGATCTGCTTCCTCAGACACAGAGGCGAGAATTTAAGCGGCATGTGGAGCAGCGACTTAAGTTTATGTCTTATGCACCTGTTATTTACATTTCTTCCAAGTTAGGGCAAAATATAAACAAAGTTTTCCCTGAAGCTTGGCGAGTATGGCTGGAAAGGCAGAAGCGTTTGCCAAAATCAGAAGTTGACGCAGTGGTTAAAGAAGCGATAAGCAGCCACCTCACACCTCGCAAGGGTTTGAAGCGGTTGCGTATTGCTCGAGTCTATCAAGACGAATCTCGGCCTGCAACTTTCATTATGCAAGTTAATGACCCGCAGCTAGTTCATTTTTCCTATCAGCGTTACCTGGAGAACAAGCTTCGCCGAAAGTTTGGTTTTTATGGCACTCCTGTGCAGTTAATTTTCACCAAGGCTGCCCATAAAAGCGATAAAAAGGGACAAGCAAGAGCATGATAGTAGCTAAATTTCTTGCTGTGGTAATCATTGCCTATCTTCTCGGCTCCATTCCTTTCGGCCTAATAATAGGCAAGCTCACAAAGGGTGTTGATGTCAGGAAGCATGGAAGCGGCAAGACCGGGGCCACTAATGTAATGAGAACTGCAGGAACCAAATTTGGGATTTTAACCTTAATTCTTGATGTAGTCAAAGCTGCTGGAGCAGTTCTGCTAGCCAAGGCAATTGTGGGCAGTGATATTTTGCCCGTTGGTAGTTTTTTTCTTCATTGGCAAGCAGCTCAAGTCATAGCTGGCTTGGCTGTAGTGGCAGGACATAACTGGCCCGTATTTGCCAAGTTCAAAGGTGGTAGAGGTGTAACGGCTTATTTTGGCACGTTATTTGCTATTTGTCCTCCAGCAGGTATATTTGGTGCCGAAGTTCTCGCCGTTTCAGCTTTACGCAGCCAACAAATGTCCATGGGCTCTATACTTGGAGCCTTAGCTGCCTGGTGCCTGATGGTACCTCTAACTATCATTTACAATTTTCCCCCTATTTATCTAGCTTACGGCTTGGTAGTTATAGCACTGCTTGTCTACCAGCATCAGGACAACATAAAGCGTTTACAACAGGGCACAGAACGCAAATTATGGTGAAAGGGCCAGACCGGTAAATTATCCTCTAACCATGGCCAAAGCTACTATTATAGGCAATACCACTTGGGGTAATACTTTAGCCACTCTATTGAGTAGCAAAGGGGTAGCAGTAAAGCTGTGGGCGCGAAGTGAGGCAGAGGCTGAAGAATTGCAGCAAAGAACACACAGCTACTCTTCTACTAGCCACATCGAAGAAGCCTTACGCGGGACTGACATGGTAATCTGGGTAGTTCCCTCTCAAAAATTGAGACAAAATGTCAGTCAAACCAGGGATTATCTAAGCAATTCGATGTTACTGATGAGCGCCGCCAAGGGATTAGAGGCAGACAGTGGCAAGAGAATGTCTCAAGTGATAGAGGAGGAAGTTGTTCCTGCCCTGAAGCATCAAATTTGTGTTCTCTCCGGTCCAAACCTAGCCAGAGAAATCTCCCAGGGCTTGCCTGCTGCTTCCATAATCGCCTCTAAAGATATCGCCATTGCTGAAAGAGCACGGGAGTTGATGTGCTCAGCAAAATTTCTCTTGTTTACCAGTGATGACGTCGTCGGAGTTGAATTAGGCGGAGCCCTGAAGAACATCATAGCTCTAGGCGCCGGGATGATAGATGGGTTGAGTTTGGGTGACAATGCTAAAAGCGCCTTCATTGTTTGGGGATGGGGTGAGGTTGTTTCCTTAGGAGTAAGTTTAGGAGCTGAAGCTAGCACTTTTTACGGATTGGCCGGTTTGGGCGACTTGATAACAACTTGCTCCAGCACTCTCAGCCGCAATCACTACGTTGGCTACGAGCTAGCTAAGGGTCGCTCCCTATCTGAAATATCTGCCTCTATGTCACAAGTTGCCGAGGGAGTTACCACCACCATGGCAGTTCATCAACTGGCCAAGAAACTGAATTTGAAGGCGCCTATTATCGACCTTATTTATCAAATTCTCTTTGAGGGCTTTCCTTTAAATCAAACACTGCTGAGTAAGTTCAAGAAATTAGTAGAGAGCTATTAGCGGCTTTCGTTAGAAAAGCACTTAACTATTACCCTGGCGCTAGCTAAGGGTCTCCAGATTCTTTGGTCGCTTCCCTCCCTCAGAACGATAAGAAGCGAAGGGCCCAGAATCAAATGATATTAAATAACCTGTGCTAGGCGTCTTGAGGTAACTTAGCCTGGGGCAATGTCTTAGCCAACTCCTCAAAAAGGCGACGTTGGTCTTTATCCAAATGTTGTGGAGTAACTATCTGAATTTTGACAAGCATATCCCCCTTACCCTTGTGATTTATGTAGGGAATGCCTTTGCCTTTGAGGCGAAAAACTTTGTTATTTTGAGTGCCTGGTGGTATCTTTAGACTTACCTTCCCATCTAGAGATGGCACGTCTCTCTCATCACCAAGAGCGGCTTGGGCAAAATTCACGGGCAACTCATAAAAAATATCAGCTCCTTCTCTGCGGAATATCTTATGTGGCTTCACTGAAAGAGCGATATAGAGGTCACCTGGCACCCCTCCATATAAACCAGCACCCCCCTCGCCGTCAAGGAGCATCTCAGAGCCATCATCCACCCCGGCAGGAATGTCCACTGTTAGCTTGCGTTTTACCTTTATCCTCCCCTTCCCACGGCACTGAGTACAAGGATTGGTTATTACGGTGCCGCTGCCGCCACAGCGAGGGCAGGTGGTAACATGAGTGAAACGCCCAAAAATGCTCTGCTGCACCCTTCTCACCTGCCCCGTGCCTTGGCACTCAGGGCAAGTTTGGGGGTTTGTTCCCGGTTGGCTACCAATCCCATGGCATGAGGGACAAATCTCAGTACGCTCTATTTCAACTTCTTTCTTACAGCCAAAGACTGCCTCTTCAAAAGAAAGGCTCAGGTAATTTTGTAGATTACCCCCTTTCTGCGGAACACGTTGGGCAGTCCTACCAAATGGGGTTCCTCCAAAGCCGCCAAAGAAGGATTCGAAAATATCTCCCAGCCCACTAAAGCCAAAATCTGGAAGGTTCCCCTCCGTAACCACTCGGCCGTAGCGATCATAACTGCTCCTCTTATCAGGATCGGAAAGGACTTGATAGGCCTCATTCATTTCCTTAAATTTGCCCTCCGCCTCCGGATTCCTATTGTGATCAGGATGATACTGGAAAGCTAGTTTGCGAAACGCCTTTTTAATTTCTTCCGCATTGGCGTTTCGAGACACTCCCAGAACTTCATAATAGTCTTGCTTTATCGCCATAATCTTGTCAGTATAAACCCCACACGGTTATATTAGCAACTTTCATACGGCAGAGGTGAAAAAGGCCAGTATCTTTAAGAAATGATATAATCACATCCCAGTGAAACAGACAATCGAAAAAATTCTTCGCTACTATAAGAAAAAAAAGAGCACTGATGAAAACCTTAAATCTTCAGCGGTGCTTATACCCTTATTTCATAAGGAAGGGCAATATCATGTCCTGTTTACTAAAAGAAGCTATGAGTTAGAATTTCACAAAGGTCAAGTTTGCTTTCCTGGCGGAGGCCCCGAGCCATGTGACTCCGGCCTCCTTCAAACTGCCCTCAGGGAGGCTGAAGAGGAAATAGGTTTAAACGCTAAAGATGTGGACATTTTGGGAGAGCTTGATGATAACCTGACTCTCACCAGCGGCTATGTCGTTTCGCCTTTTGTTGCCTTTATACCTCATCCCTACCCCTTTAAACTAAACCATAAGGAGGTGGAAGAAATTTTCTCTGTCCCTCTCTTAGCTCTAATGGATGAAAATAATTTGAGACAGGATTATTACCCTACGGAGAATAGAAGTGGGCCTGGCTACGCCTATGAATACGAAGGACATATTATTTGGGGGGTTACAGCCAGGATTTTAAGGCAGTTCACTGAATTATTGCGCTCTGAGAGTGAGAATGGGGCCTTGGGTTAATCATTTCTCTTCCTTTTTAGCTTTGACTTTAATTGACTTAGGCTTAAGCTCTTCAGCTTTGGATATGGTGAGGGTTAGAACACCGTCCTCCATCGTTGCCTCAGCCCTGTCTGGCTTAAGCCCACCGGGAAGAGCCACACTACGAAAAAAGGTACCATAACGTCTTTCTTGATATAGGTAGTTCTCCTTCTTAATTTCCTGCTTCGCTTTGGTCTCTCCCTTGATAGTCAAGGTGTCACCGGTGATGTCAATATTAACATCCTCCGGCTTAATCTCTGGTAGAGCTGCCTTTACCACAACCTCATTTGGGGTCTGGTAGATATCCAAGGCTGGCGTTGCTGCCTCGCCCAGAGTAGCTAAAGCATGAGAAGGGCGAACAAAACTGCCTTCAAACAGCCTGTCCATTGCCTGCCTCAAGCTCATTAGCTCGGAAAAGGGCTGCCATCTCTCTATTGCCATATTTGTCACCTCCTTTGCTTATCTTTTATCCGGCTCCACTCTCAAATCAATTATTATTATAAGAACCTTAAATGATTTTGTTAAGTTTGTGCAATTGATTTGACAAAGAAACTAAACAATTTTATAATAGAATAAATCTTTTAGGAAAGAAAGACATGGCAGGTAAGGATTATTACCAGATTCTGGGTATAAAGAGGGATGCTACTGAGAAGGAAATCAAGCAAGCCTACCGCCGTTTGGCTCGTAAGCATCACCCCGACCTTAACCCCGGTGATAAATCTGCTGAGGCGAGATTCAAGGAGATAAACGCGGCTTACGAAGTTCTTTCCGACCCTGAAAAACGCAAAAAATACGACCAATTTGGTGACCAGTGGCAATATGCTGAACAATTTGCCAAAGCGGGGGGGCGAGAGAACGTTAGGTGGGATTTCGATAGAGGCAGCCCAACCTTCGAACGTGGCGATATCGGCGACTTTAGCGATATCTTATCAAACTTATTCGGCGGTTTTGACACAGGCCCCAGGAGGAGACGCCAGCCGCAACGTGGCCTAGATATAGATTCCATTATTGAGGTGAGTCTTGAAGAGGCTTATCATGGCTCTAAGCGCATTATTCAACTTCAAATTGAGGAGCTGTGTGCAGCTTGTGGTGGCACAGGCAGAGTGGGCAACAGAGCCTGCACCATCTGTAATGGTGCAGGAGTGAAAATGAGCCCGAAGCGCCTTGAGGTCAAGATTCCAGCAGGGGTTAAAGATGGCTCTAGAATTCGCATAGCTGGAGAAGGCAAGAGCAGCCGTGTAGGGGGCAATAAAAGCGATCTCTATCTCGTGGTGAAAGTTCTACCTCATCCACTCTTGAAGCGCCAAGGTGATGACCTTTACACTGAGGTCTCAGTGCCTTTGGTTACTGCTATGTTGGGTGGCGAGGCTAGATTGCCTACTTTGAATGGTAACCTGAGTCTTAGAATACCGCCGGAGACTCAGAATGGCAAGGTTTTCCGCCTGACAGGAAAAGGTATGCCGCAGTTAGGCAATACAAAGTACGGCGATATGTTTTCCAAGGTGAAAATAGTCCTGCCCGCTAACTTAACTGAGGAGGAAAAGCAACTCTTCCAGAAATTGCGGTCTCTGCGACCCACATAAAGTAAGGAAAGATGATGGAGTATGAATACAAAGCAAGGTATGTAATAAGCATAGCCGCCAGGATGGTGGGCATAGAAGCTCACACATTGCGGTATTATGAAAGGTTAGGGCTGATACAGCCAGAGCGCTCAATCGGTAATATCCGTCTCTATTCCGAAGATGATATTTACCGTTTGCGCTACGTTAAGGCTTTGATGAGCGATTGTGGCGTTAATTTGGCAGGAGTAGAAGTCGCTCTTCATTTGATGCAAATGATAAAAGAGATGCAGCATCAGATTGAGGACATGGAAAACAAAATCAATAAAATTGCAGAAGCTGAAATAGAAGACATAACGGAAAACGCAGAATGGAAGGAGGAATAAAAAGTTGAAACCAGAGAGATTTACCGAGCAAGCACAAGAGATTTTAGCAACCTCACAGGCGCTAGTCCAGCGCTATCACCATAACCAGTGGGATGTAGAACATGTCTTGTTAGCCTTGCTGGAGCAAGAAAAGGGGATAACTCAGGAAATATTGCAGGAGCTAGGTGTAGACGTCGAGGCAGTAAAAAGTAAGGTAGAGGCAACGCTGGAGGGTTTTCCCCAGGTAGCTTATGAGGCAGGGCAAATTTACGCTACTCCGCGGATTTCTAACCTTCTGGAAAACGCCAACCGTGAAGCTGACAGGCTTAAGGATGAATTCGTCAGCACTGAGCACCTGCTTATTGCTATCGCTGGCGAAACCAGAGGTGAAGCTGCCGCAATTCTATCCGAATTTGGTGTTGACCAAGAAAAAATTTATCAAGCTTTGCAGAAAATTCGTGGTGGTCATCGAGTTACTGACCGCCAGGCAGAAAGCAAATATCGCTCCCTGGAAAAATATGGCCATAACCTCACGGAACTGGCTCATCAAGGCAAACTCGACCCTGTAATCGGACGAGAGGATGAGATTAAGCGTGTGATGCAGATACTTTCCCGGCGCACTAAAAATAATCCTGTAATCATTGGCGACGCTGGTGTTGGCAAGACAGCTATTGCTGAGGGACTAGCCCAGAAGATTGTGTCTGAAGATGTGCCCGACTCCCTTAAAGGGAAAAAGGTGGTGGCTTTAGATATGGGATCTCTGGTGGCTGGAAGCAAATTCCGCGGTGAATTTGAGGAAAGGCTAAAGGCAGTTTTAGACGAAGTCCGTCAGGCGACTGGTGAAGTCATTTTATTTATCGACGAGCTTCATACCGTTGTAGGAGGTGGGGCTGCCGAGGGGGCAATTGATGCTAGCAACATGTTAAAACCAGCGCTAGCTCGTGGTGAGCTCCAGTGCATCGGCGCCACTACTCTTGATGAATACCGAAGGCATATCGAGAAAGATAAGGCCCTGGAAAGACGTTTCCAGCCAGTTTTCATCAGCGAACCTAGTATAGAGGCAACCATAGAAATGCTACGAGGACTTCGCCCCAGATATGTAGCACACCATAAAATAGAAATCGAGGATTCCGCTCTAGTAGCCGCTGCCAAGCTGAGTCAGAGATATATATCTGATAGATTCCTCCCTGATAAGGCAATCGACTTGATAGATGAAGCAGCCAGCAAATTACGCATTGATATGGAAAGCGCTCCAGAGGAGGTTAAAGCACTGGATAAGAAGATGAAGCATTTGCGTGATGAGGAAGATGCCGCATCCCAACGGCAGGACTATCAAAAAGCTGCCGAATTGAAAGCGGAAAGATTGCATTTGGAACAAGAACATGACCAAGCTAAACTAGAATGGCAGCGAGATAAAAAAATTGATACCGTGGTAGATGAGGAGAGTATCGCCGAATTAATCGCCCAGTGGACAGGCATACCTGTTTCCCGAATGCTGGAAACAGAAACTGACAAATTGATTCATATGGAGGAAAGGATTCACCAGAGGATAGTGGACCAGGAAGAGGCAGTATCAACTGTTGCTGAAGCTATCAGACGAGGCCGAGCCGGGCTCAAGGACCCCAAACGTCCCATTGGCAGCTTTATCTTCCTCGGCCCCACCGGAGTGGGTAAAACCGAGTTAGCTCGCGCTTTAGCCAAGTTTCTCTTCGACGATGAAGCGTCTATGGTAAGACTAGACATGTCGGAATACATGGAAAAGCATACTGTGTCTCGCCTTATCGGAGCGCCACCGGGCTACGTGGGATATGAAGAGGGAGGTCAGTTGACTGAGGCAGTGCGTCGTCGTCCCTACCGAGTTATCCTATTCGACGAAGTGGAAAAGGCGCATCCCGACGTATTTAACATATTATTGCAGCTACTGGAGGATGGCAGGCTTACCGATGGCCACGGCAGGGCTGTGGATTTCAAAAATACAGTGATAATCATGACCAGTAACTTAGGCACCGAGGAATTCCAACGTTCAGATATCGGCTTCTCTCACAAGAGAGAGGGCGATGAGCAAAGAGTGAGAACAGCTATAGAGAGCGCCTTGAAGCGAACCTTTCGCCCCGAGTTGCTCAATAGAATAGACGATGTCATCATATTTCACCCCCTGGCAGAGGAGCACTTAAAGAGCATTGTTGACCTGCTAATTCACGAGCTAGAACAGAGATTAGCTGAGCGAAGCATCAAACTTGAGCTTACTGATGAAGCCAAGGCTTGGTTAGCCCAGAAAGGCTTCGACCCGATTTACGGAGCTCGCCCTTTACGCCGGGCTATTCAGCGCTATTTGGAGAACCCCATATCAACCAGGATATTGCAGGGCGAGTTTAAGGAAGGAGACACCATAGCTATCAATTTACAAGAGGATAACCTGAGTTTCACTGCCATGAAGACTGCCAAAGCAAAAACGTAAATATTGGTTCCCCCCGAGTAATTTTCCTGTATAATACAAGTTCGTGAAAAGAAGACCTACTAAACGGGAAGCCTTGATAGGCGGACTATCTCTGGCAGTTACCATAACCCTGTGTGTTGTCATCATTCAGCATCGAGGCTATTTAGAGCAGATAGCACGGTATGGCTACATTGGTTGTTTCATCACCAACATACTTGCTAGCGGGACTATAGCTACGCCCGGTCTCGGCATGATAATTACCTTCACCTTGGGCGGAGTGCTAAACCCCGCCATAGTAGGTGCTGTAGCTGGAATTGGTGAAGCTCTAGGCGCTGTTAGCGCATATTTTATTGGCTATAGTGGCAGAGGATTATTCCGAGACAGTAGCAATAGCCTTTACCTTCGTTTTAACGATATACTCCATCGTCATGGCTCTAAAGGCGTCTTTTTCATGGCGTCTATCATCAACCCCTTTTATTACCCCTTCGCCCTGTTTATGGGTATGATTCGCTTTGGATGGGCGAGATTTTTCCTCGCGACTTGGGCGGGAAGGACAATTAAGAATATGGTTCTAGCCTACCTGGGATACTTTGGTTTACGCTCCATATTGCAATGGCTAGGCTTAAGCCTTTAACTTGAGTTCCCCAATCCCTTTTGTTATATTTAGGAACTGAGCGGGGCTGTAGCTCAATTGGGAGAGCGTTTGACTGGCAGTCAAAAGGTAGAGGGTTCGAATCCCTCCAGCTCCACCATAGCGTACAGTAGACAGAACTGGTACCTCTTCTATGCTTAGTCCTTTTGGTGACAGCAGTATCGTGTGAGGTGATGGACTTGCCCCTTTTTCTGTACCAATTGCGGTGAGCCGAAGGCCTGAATATAGCGAGGGGGAAGCGTGTTAACCTCATGACGCTCAGAGCAGGTTTTGCAAGGCAATTTCCTTATCTATTTGAGATCGCTTTGGCATTCCGTGTCTCGCAATGACAAACAGGGAGACGAAGTGTCACTAACCATATTGTCGAGTACAGCTATTTGATCCTCTAGCTAAGCCATGCTAAGCTCAGATTGCTATGTCCGGGAATCTCGATGAAGGCCAAAGGTGGTTAGCCCAAGCCCAAGGGGACTTAGCCGATGACAGGGTGCTACTCAATGCTCAGTCCTGCGCCAATGGCTGCTTCCATTAGGCTCAACAAGCGGTGGAGAAGGCTGCCAAGGGCTTGTTATACTCCACCAATTATGTCGAAGAAATCATCTCTTGGATACCACTGCTCTCATTGACTATTTAGCTGGAAGGCCAGCAGCTCTGATTAGCGCTAATATGTGGGGCAATCCTGTGAATGTGAGCAGGATTATGGAGCAACCCGGGTGAACCTCCTCCCACCACTTCATCCCCAAAAGCCAATTTTACTATTTACTTTTGGGGGATAGTTTCGTTTATAATAGTAGCATGTCATTACAAGGAGTCTTTCCCTTTGCCATTGCGAGGCACAAAGTGCCGAAGCAATCTCACAGGAGCTTGCCACGCTTCCCCTTCGCCATATTCAAGGTTTCGGCTTATTGCACGGACATGATAAAATGGGCTCACAATGACAACGGAATGCAAGGAGAGTAAGATTTAGTTAGGAGAGAAACTAAGAGGAGGTAAACTAAATGAAGTTATTATCTCGGTCGATTATCGCTTTGCTCATTTGCCTTATAGCTATTCCCATCATGGCTATACCCGTCCAGGCCGCCGGAGCCTTCTATGTTTCACAGGGTAGCATCTCAAGCGATGAGGGTTATGTAGGAGATGAGATAAGAATATCTGGTCATTGGGATGACACTCATGGTTCTTATATTTATATCTATTATGAACTATATAACGAGGATGAAGACGATTGGGATTATGTGAGAGTAAATTACTCCGAACATGATACCGTGAACAATCTGTATTATTTTTACTCCGATTTTGAGATACCAGAAAGCTGCATGGGAGAACACGACATTTTTATCTGTTATTCTGGCGACCCCGATCATGATGTTGATACCTTGCAGTTCAACGTTTACCCCTCAATAGAGATAGATGATACAGAGGGGCCCGTAGGGACCGAGGTTGGGGTGACAGGCAAGGGGTGGCATGAGAATGAGTCGGAGATTGAGATAAGGTTTTACCTCAAGGACCCTGGCACCTCCCATTTAGATGATAGGGATTATTATCAGCTAATATCTGCTCAGGACATCGAGGTTGATGATTATGGAAGCTGGGAGGACCTTACCTTTGAGGTGCCCCCGTCCCAAAAAGGAGACCACAAGGTCTACGCCGTGGGTGACAAAGCTGACGATCTTATAAATGATAAAATTAAAGGGGCAGAAGAAGAATTTGAGGTTCTGCCGGGGATAAGCTTAGACACTACTGAGGGTTATGTCGGCGATAACTTAGAAGTAACGGGCAGCGGATTTGAGGAAGATGAGGAGAGTATCAGGATATTGTTTGATAACGTTGCGGTAGCCACGGGTATCCTGGCTGATGAAGATGGCTGCTGGGAAAAAACCCTCGAGGTGCCCGAGCTTGCCATGGACACATACGCCGTGACGGCTGATGGAACGTATACCGACAAAAAAGACATTGAGGAGGTAGAATTTGAAGTAAAGCCAAGCATGGTGCTGTCTCCCACCGAAGGGCATGTAGGCACAAGCCTGAGCGTTACTGGCAAGGGCTTCCCTGCCAATAAGCCGGTGAGCGTTACCTATGACCAGGTAGCAAAAGGCAGCAGCACCACCAATAGTAATGGCAGCTTCTCAGGCATTAGCTTTGAAGCCACCCATACACAAAGCACGCATACAGTAAATCATCCTGTAGTAGTCACCTGTAGCTCTACTACGTTCACGGCCAATTTCGCTATGGAATCGCAGGCACCGCCTAAGCCCGCGCTTACCGCGCCAGCAAACAGTAGCCGAGTAGGCTTTATCGGCAATCAAGCTCCGACATTTGAGTGGTCAACGGTAACAGATGACAGTGGAATTAGCTATAATTTCCAAATAGCAACCAGTGCTGATTTTGCCTATCCAATATCGTCCAGGACGGGCTTGAGTGAGACTAGCTATACCTTAAGTAAAATTGAGGCTCTACCATATGGCACTTATTACTGGAGGGTAAAGGTGGTAGATGGGGCCCAGAACATCGGTGAGTGGTCAAATGCTTACTTTTTCAAGTCTGGGCTCTTGCCTCTATGGGCATTCATTGTTGCCATTGTTTTAATAGTGGTGCTCATTGGTGTGCTGGTTTACTTCTTTGGTGTAAGGAGGAGAATAGCGTATGATTAAGGCAATCACAGGAACAAAAAGGAGGAAGAGAAAATGAAATTAACAGTTATTGGACTAGGGCAGTGTGGCTGTAGGATCGCTGACCATTTTGGCAGGCTAGACCTTAAAGCGCATGCAGAGCGCAAGGCAAGCATAGCTCCTGTTGTCATCGCCATGAATACTGACCAGGCAGATTTGACCGGGCTCAAGTATATCAAGAAGGATTACATGCATCGCGTACTCATCGGCCTGCGCCAGACATTGGGACATGGAGTGGGAAAGATAAATGAGCTTGGTGCTCAGTTAGCCAGGGAGGATGGTGATAAGGTGATGGATGCTATGAAAGCGGAGCGCAGGTTCTATGAGACGCATGCCTTCTTGCTCATCGCCGGGTCTGCTGGCGGCACGGGCTCAGGAGCAATGCCAGTAATCGCCAGGATGGTTAGAGAACGCTACCCCAGCAGACCAATCTACGCTCTAATCGTGCTGCCCTTTGAGCATGAGCAGGCAACGGAGGCCAGAAGCGTGTATAACTCAGCTACCTGCCTTAAATCCACGTATGATTTGGTTGATGCCGTATTTTTGGCTGATAACCAGAGGTATGTGAGGAAGGATGCCAGTCTGGTTAATAACATGGAAAAGATAAATCGGCAGATTGCCGAGCCCTTCTACGATTTGATGTGCGCTGGCGAAGTAACCAGGGGTAAACATGTGGGCTCAAGGACGATAGATGCCGGGGATTTGATTGCCACTATAGAAGGATGGACGGCTATCGGAATTGGCAGAACCGAGCTCCCCACTCTACGCTTTCCCTGGGAGATAAGGAAGAAGCATTTCCGTGATAAGGCTCTAGAAAGCTTTAGAGGGACACAAGCTCTGGATGCCACTATATCTGACCTTTCCGTTGGCTGCAGCCCCAAGGACGCCGCCAAAGCTATGTATATTTTGTCTGGTCCACCTAGAGAGATGAATATGGACATGGTCAAGAGCATCAGCGATTATATCAAGGAGATAGCTCCAACTGCTTTGATTCGAGGCGGCGATTTCCCGGGAGAAAAACACTTCATTGATGTTACCCTTATATTATCCCAATTGTCCTTTGTGCCCAGGGTAAAGGATTTCTATGAGGAGGCGGTCCAATATGGACAGGAGCACAAAGGGGAGATAACGGAAGCTAAGAACAAGATTGATGCCCTGGCTGATTTAGCCAAGGAGCTACCTAGTTTAGGGTAGTATATAGGACTAGCAAAAATCAAAAGTTTTACATTTTAAGTTGTCATTTTGAACTTTGCTTTTTAACTTTTAATCTTTAGAGTGGGAGAGTTGGCTATGTGGTAAGTTGCTACATTGTTAGCGACGGGATAAACAAGCTCTCCTGGAGGCCTGGGATTGATAAACAGTTTGCTTCTGAGCGTAGCGAAGAATCTCTGTTAAAGGATATGGAGTAGCACAAGCCGAGAAGACTAAAGGTAGTATGTAATGAGTTGTCTAACTTGTCCTCAATAAACCTTTGGCTTCCCTGGGATTGAAATCCTTGCCTCCCTGTGCTACTAGAGCCAGGCTCATCAAAAAGTCATCGTGGCCTTCTTGTGGGTCTACATAGAAGTTCATGGTCTGGTTGGGGCGATATTGAGCCTTTGCCTTCTCTAGCTGAAACATCGTCTCTCGGTATTCGTTGGAGCCGTCCCCTTTATAGAGCTTTAGCCTGCCACTATTGACGAACGACAATAGCTCAAAGCCCATGTCTGATTTGCTCCTCTGGGTGAAAGTGAACGGCTTTACCTTGCTGCCGAGCTCTTTGCGAAGAAAGCTGGCTACTGGCTGGCCGATACCGGTAGCGTCAACAAGTATCCTGTGGCAATTCCACTTCTTAAGGATATCCACCATCTGAGGGTATAGCTTGCTGTGAGGGATTCCCGTCCACTGGTACTGCTCCACTACGTTCAGGGTTGGCTCGGCTAGTAGGAACTCGGAGCGCTGAGTCGTTTCCATTTGTGCAATTGTGATCACGGTTGAATCGAGCTTTACTTTAGCTGCAGTGAGGGCTGCCTCTCTGGTTTCCTCTCTCTCGCCTGCTAGGTCAATGCCAGCAATGTGAGGAACTTTGTGGTCCTGTGGTTCTTTCAGCCGAGGATGCGTTCCCATCATCAGGACGATCTGCTGGCGGGATAGGAAGCGTCCCCCTCCACTGATGGGCAGCAGGGCATATTGGGTTCTGAAGAGCGGATGATTCTCGCCTAATCTTATTCTCTCGCCTTCAACATAGCTGGCGTATGCGGGGTTGTGCCTGGCCACCTCTTGCCAATCGTATCTGAAATGACGTTTGATGCCGTCCTTCTTCTCAAGCTCGATGTTAGTCTGTTTTATCTCTGCGAGCAGTGTGGCATCGTCCCAGGTTGTGCCGTAGTGTATCGTGGTAACGTTAGTCGATGAGCCCATAGGCCGAAATTCTTTGGTGTATTTCTCCTTGCTGACGTCCTGGCTCTCGTCAATCTCCAGGAGAATGTCTGCGGTGTGCCCAACCACTGAGGAAGATTCCTCCGCCGATAGAAATATTTCTCTGGCATTGCCCAGGGCGATGATATAGCCCATCTCGGTGTGATAGATGCCGTCGTAGCCAAACTCATCGAGCCTTTCTTTGAGCCTCTGCATTGATATGATGGTCTGGGGCTTGAATGTGGGGGAGCATTTTATGAGATTACCTCCCTGGGCCATATAGAGGGTCAATAGTAGGAGTTCAAGGTGGGCTGAGAGCTCGTTCTTGCCTCCCTGGCGGGCTATCTCCACGGAGAATGTCAAGCCTTTTCCCTCCTGAATGCTATCCAGGACTGCTTTGGCTACTTCGTTTTGGTAAGGTCTTAGCTTCATACTGGCTGGTCTCCTTCTTAGTTATTAGCAGTCCTTCGCTTCTTTGGCATCCTGAGCGCGTGAGCCAAAGCCCTGAGTCCTGACGATAGGAAGGAACCGAAGGGGAAGAATCTCATATCGCTCAAGATAGGCTTGGTGCGGCAATCCCTTCATCCATTTGAGATTGCTTCGGAACTTTGCCCTCGCAATCACGAAATAGAAGGCCATCCTCGCAGTGGTACAGAATGTTAAAGCTTACTGATGCCTATTCCTATTCCAAGCGGCACCGCTATTTCAGCAAGCACCTTGGTGATGGCTTCCCTGAGGGGCTTTTTCTGCTCTTTGCTAATTTGGTATCTGGTTTTGACCAGTCTGGCTATGGTGTTGGCGGCGGAGAAGTGCAGGTCAATTCTATCGGGCTGATTTTCCACAAGCTCCCTGAGCTTTACTCTAAGAAGGGCAATTTCCTCGTCAATCCCTTCAATTTGTGAGGCTTCTTCAAATTCCACCTTCTCTGCTTCATCCAGGGCAAGACGGTAAAATCCACGTGGGTTACTCCTTCCGCTGCTGCCTTTTGTTGTTCTTCTTGCCATAATGGTTACGGTGCCCCAAGGAATTTGAAGAAATTTTGGGGTATTTTACCTGCGCTTTTACCAGCCCATAGACGAGGACATGTGCCGCCAGGTTGTAATCCTGTTTCTCCAGGGCTGCTTTTAATAGTTTCATCGCCGGGATAATAGCACAGATGTTCTTGTGAGGCAACAAGGTTTTGTCGCCACCCTCACCTTATTCCTCTCCCTTGAAAGGAGAGGAATAAGGTGAGGGTGATAAAGGAATTTAATCGTAGTGCGGGGTTTATTCCGCCTTAAAAGGCGTGCTTTAAGATAAAGGCGATAAGCCAGCCAAGGATACCACAGATAGGGAAAGTCAGAAGCCAGGCTAACACTATATTTCTGGCTATCCCCCATCGTACCGCGGAAAGACGTCTTGTGGCACCTACTCCCATAATTGCAGTGCTTATACAGTGTGTGGTGCTTACGGGAATACCGAAATGTGAGGCAATCTCGATAATGGTAGCTGCTGAGATATTGGCAGCGAATCCATGGACAGGTCGCAAAGTAGTCATCTTTAATCCCAGTGTAGTGATAACTCGCCGCCCGCCAATGGCAATACCGAAGCTAATTGAGGCTGCTGAAACTATGATAGCCCAGAAAGGGATATGGAGCTCGTCGTATCCATAATAGGCCATCAAAGCCATGCAAATTAAGCCAATAGGCATCTGTCCATCGTTCTTGCCGTGACTATAAGCCAGGAAGGCTGCTGAGAGAATCTGCAACTTGCTGAAGATGCCTCGTACTTTTTCTGGCGTACTTCCTCGGAAAAGCCACATTATGGCTACCATAGTGAGGAAACCACCTGTAAGACCCAAAAGAGGTGCGATACCAACCGCAGAAACCACTTTCGTTAGAACCCCCCAGATGATGAT
>CAZQBR010000009.1:0-21504 GCA_964591975.1 uncultured Dehalococcoidales bacterium | reverse complement strand
AGATAGGGAAGGTCGCCGCTGGGCTGGAAATTACCCCCGAAGCTATATTGAAATCTTTAACTACCAAGATGGAATGTACCACTAATGTTGACCCAGCGATAGTTCAGGAGGAAATAGATTATTTGGCAAAGCTAGGTTATATCAAAAGCTTCAATGCTGAGGATATTCTGGATTTGAGTTTCCTCGAAGATGAATAAGCTTAAGAAAATTAAACCGGGGTGGGGGATAGTACCCATAGCTGTATTTCTGGCTATCTGGGAGATAGTCGCTCGCTTAAATCTTGCCCCGGGTCACTTTTTCTTCCCCCCATTTTCCACAGTGGTAGCAGAATTCTATTACCTGACGGCCAATGGGGTACTGGGGCGTAATTTTCTGAGCAGTCTAGCCCGAGTTCTCATCGGCTTTTCTACTGGTTCTATTGCCGGATTACTCGTGGGAACTATCATGGGGTGGAAAGACGTAGCCAATAAAGCACTAAGCCCCATAGTTAGTTTGCTCTACCCCATTCCAGCTCTGGGCTGGTTGCCTCTATTGATGCTGTGGCTCGGGGTTGGCGAGGCTTTGCCAATTGCAATAATATTTATCTGCTCTTTCTTCCCTATCGCCTATAATACAGCTACCGGTATTAGAACAGTGGATAAGAATTACATTCAAGTAGCAAGAACATTGGGTGCGTCTGATATGAAGATTTTGACCACAGTGGTCATGCCATTGGCACTACCAAATATTTTTACCGGGCTGAGGTTGGAATCAGGAATGGCATGGCGCGTGATACTAGCTGCAGAGATGGTGGCTATTCCCACCGGGATCGGAGCACTGATGATGAGAGCTCAGAGCCTAATCCGCATGGACATCATCATAGTTTGCCTGATAGTATTAGCGGTGATGTGTTTCGCCTTTGAAAAACTCTTTACCGTTTTGGAAACCAAGTTAACCAGCCAATGGGGGTAACATGCCATCCATTAAGCTTGAGAAGATATCTAAATATACCTGCCAGAGTATCAATCTAGAGATATTGGATAAGGAGTTGCTGGTGTTGCTAGGGCCAAATGGCGCCGGGAAAAGCACTCTGCTGAATATCATTGCTGGATTGGTTGAGTATAAAGGGTCGGTTTTTTTCGATGGCGAGTCAGTAGACAAATTACCTGCCAGTAAGAGGAAGGTAGGCTACCTGTTTCAAGAACTAAACCTGTTTCCTCACCTCGATGTCGCCTCGAATATAGCCTATAGCCTAAGAGTCCAAAAACAATTTCGGCGTGAAGTAGAAGCTAGAGTCGAAGAGCTACTCCAAGTGATGAAGATAGAACATCTATCTTCTCGCTATCCCCGACATCTAAGTGGAGGTGAGAAGCAGCGGGTGGCTCTAGCTAGAGCCCTTGCTTTGGCCCCCAATGTCCTGCTTCTGGATGAACCATTGAGTAGCCTGGATGCGCAAGCTTCAAAATACTTGCGAACGGAATTAAAGCAACTGCAAAAGAAGCTGAGTATCACTACTATATATGTCACTCATGACCTGACAGAAGCTGAAGAAATGGCGGATAGAATAGCTGTAATCGAGAACGGGCACATAGAACAGGTAGGCAGAGCAAAAGAAGTATTCTTCTATCCCATGAGCAAAAAGGTTTCTGACTTCATCGGAGCCCCCAACATTCTGGATTGCACCTACTGCCACAGCTTAGGCAAAGGAGTGGCAGAGGTTGGTTGTGGAGGGCTATCAATAATTATTCCCGATGGTGGAAATACGGTGAAGAGAATCGCTCTACTTCCCAGAGACATTTACATTTCTGAGACCAAAGTGCCTGGGCCAGATGTCAACCGGTTTAAGGGAATTATTACTGGTATCGATTCCACTGATGAGACAGTCGGACTAAAGCTAAAGGCAGGAGAGAATAATCTAGCGGCTGAAATGCCTCACCACATTTTCGAAGATATGAACTTGGCAGTGGGTAAAGAGGTATTTTTGATATTAAAACTGAGAAGAATAGGAGCTTATGAGGACAAAGAGCAAGTGAAAGAAAATGTATGACGTTATCAAAAAAAAATTTGCTGAGACCATAAATCAAAACGGGCTCGAGGCAGAAGAAGTAGCGATTAAGGCTGTCCCACTCTCCTCACAAGAAGCCATCGGCAATCCCGAGGATAAGGATTATCCGCTGGTAATTGGCAAGGAGCGCTTGATGCAAGCAGAGTTTAAAGGTTCCTTAGGACAAGCTTTTACCGATATGTATGGCGACTTCAGTGGCAGGCTGAGCGATATCGTGGAGATGAATTTAAAGAATAACTTCCGCAGAGCTATATTCATCTCCAGCCTTAATGCAGTGATGAGGCATTTGGGATTGGTGGATAAAACGATACACTGTAGGAATAACGAGCCACGAGAATGCAGCCAAGAATTGGTGAAATATCTAGAGAGAAATTACGGCCATCCTAAAATAGCTTTCATTGGTTTTCAGCCCAGGATGGTTGAGGCATTATCTCAAAATTTTGAGTTGAGAGTAACCGATATGGATCTTGGTAATATCGGCAAGAAAAAATTTGGGGTGATGATACGCAGCCCGGAGAAGACACAAGAGAACCTGAGCTGGTGTGATATAGTCCTGGCAACTGGCACTACTATAGTCAACGATACTTTTAACCAGTTTAGACTATCTAAACCAGTCATATTTTATGGTATAACTATATCTGGAGTAGCCAGATTGCTAGGCGTAAACCATTTCTGCTATTGTGGACACTGAAAGGGCTCTGGAAGCTTAGAATCTGTAGCTCCAAGCTCAGAGTAGGGTTAGAATGAAGATTTTGGACGACCTAATCTCCACGCTAAGAGGAGATAGTGCAGTGCAGGGGATATATGTTTGCGTCTTCTGGACAGCAGTGGTGAGCAGGCACTGCGGTTTGGCCTCTACGCTTCACGAAGGGCATCCATATCATAAAATAGTAAGAGATCCAGGAAAGCTAAGGAACAAGTCAGCTTTAGAACTAGTAGAATATGCTAAATCAGACCACCTTCTAGAGGCATCTATCGGCATGGCAGCTATCAATTCGCTAATAGATATTGATGAAGCTAGATGCACTGAGAAAAATGCCTTTGATGCCCTGGCCGAAAAGGGAAGGGACAAGAATATCGCCATAGTAGGTCATTTTCCATGGATACCAAAGCTCAAAAAAATAGCTCGCACTCTTTGGGTCATAGAGCAGAGACCCCGAGAGGGGGAGTTACCGGCTGAAGCGTCAGAAGAGATATTACCTAAGGCCGATGTAGTTGGCCTCACAGGGACTGCCTTTACGAATCATACCATAGGGAAATTACTGGACCTAAGCAAAGGCAAGTTTATAGTTATGGTAGGACCTACCAGCCCCTTATCACCGGTCTTGTTTGACTACGGCGTGGATGTTATCGGTGGAACGAAAATAGTTGATCCTGAGAAGACAATTCGCTTTATCACTGAAGGAGCTACCCACGTGCAGACAGAGGGGATAAAACATCTAAATATGTTTAGGGAAGAGAATACATAATGGATTTTGAACTTTCCGAGGAGCACAAGGTATTACAGAGAGCGGTAAGAGAATTCGCTGAAAAGGAAATTATGCCTATTGCTCCCATTGACGAAAGGTCTCGCAGGTTCCAGCGAGAGATTGTTACCAAGATGGGGGAATTAGGCTTTTTCGGTTGCCCCATACCTGAAGAGTACGGTGGAAATAATATGGGGTTTGTAGCACATGCTATCGTCTGTGAGGAGATTGCCCGGGCGAGTTGCTCTCTTGGAGTCCCCTTCAATATGCAGACTATGGGTACCTCAAGAGCCCTTCTTGAATTTGGGACCGAGGAGCAGAAAAGAAAATATATACCCAAGCTGGTCAGTGCCGAGTGGCTGGGGTGCTTTGCAGTCACCGAGCCTGATGCTGGAAATGATGTCGCTGCAATGAGCGCCACTGCAGTTAAAAATGGCGATTACTACATTATAAATGGAACTAAAACGTGGATCAGCCTTGCTCAGGTCGCCGATACAGGGATTATCTTTGCCTATACTGAGCCTGCCCTAAGACATCGCGGGATCTCCGCCTTTATCGTCGGCATGAATACCTCAGGTATATCCTTCTCTCCAGATCAAGAAAAGCTTGGATGGCGTGCTGCTCCTACTGCAGAGATATACTTCGATAATGTCAAGGTCCCAGCTAATAACCTACTCGCTGAACCAGGACAAGGCTTTAAGATTATGATGAGATGTTTTGATAATCTTCGCCTAACAGCAGCCGCACGTGCTGTGGGCAATTGTCAGGCCCTTATCGATGAGAGCGTTAAATATGCCACCCAACGAGTGCAATTCGGGCAGGAAATTGGCCAATTCCAGATGGTTCAAGATGTAATTGCTAGAATGGTGGTAGAGACTGAGGCAGCAAGATTGCTCACCTATCGCTGTGCTAGCCAAAGAGATAAAGGAATCTTAAATAATACCCTGGAGACCTCCATGGCTAAGTATTTTGCCTCTGAAGCAGCCTCCAACATAGCTGATGATGCTTTTAGGATTATGGGTACCTCTGGCTGTGCTGGTAGCCATCCAGTGGGAAGACTTCTACGCGATGCTAAGATGCATCAGATCATAGACGGGTCATCTAACATCCACAAGATGATTATCAGCACCGATGCCTTGGGTTATAGAAAGGCTAACCGTTAAGCACTCTTGATAGCGGGTTATCCAGAGAGGCTGCGCAATGACCTCTATGGTGAAATAAGTGCGAATCTGAAGTTTCAAACTAAAGACATGTAAATCAAGTTCATATAATGCATCATTGCAATCACTTAATAAAGTCCTCACCCCTGCTGGCTTAGAAATTAATGCCCAAGTACCAAAAGAGATAGCCACCAGCATTTCGGCTAAGCTGATACAGGTCGGTTTGAGATATATAATGGATCCTCATACCAACTTCGCAGTCGGAGTTTCAGGGCAAAGATGACCTCCGGGAACAACGACGCTGGCATGGCTCCTTGTTAAATTATGTGGAGATGGTTAGGAGACAACACAAATCTCAGGAGTATTTCCTGCAATAAACCTCTGAACCTTTTCAAAACTACAACTATGCTTGTCGCTCCGCCCGTGTGCTAAGCCCGGAGTAAGGTCATGCGTTCCGCTACCTCCGCTGAAGATATATTTGCACTCTTGGCATCGCCAGTGATAACGAATAATTTTTTGGCAAACATTCACGCTTTGACTCTGCCCACGAAACGATACCCTTTTAGCTTTGGTACACATAACTTCATTGAACCACGAGATAGGAAGATATCATCCGCTACCAGGATGAGATAGAGAAGATTTGGCAAAACGAGGAGGTAATTAGGAAGTACTTGGCTGTCAGAAGAGTGCAAAATGGCCAGCTTTTAGAGACTATCTAATTTCAAGTGAGAGTGATTATGAGCTTGTCAAGGGAATTTAAGCATGGCGTAAGAACCAAGATGGGTTGACAAATCACACCCATAGTCTCTATAGTAATCCTTAAATTGTAAATCTAAGGAGGAAGAAAGCAATGGAAAGACAAGCAATCATATTAAATCCCAAAGATAATGTGGCTACTGCGATAAGTGATTTAGAGGCAGGGAACGTCGTAGAGATGGAAATGGACAAAAACACCATTTCCATAACGTTGGTAAATGCCGTACCCTTTGGGCACAAGTTCAGCCTCAGCCATATAAAATCCGATTCACCTGTAATGAAATATGGTGAAGTCATCGGCATGGCTACCTCAGATATCCAGCCTGGGCAGCATGTTCATGTGCATAACGTAGCCAGTGCTCGAGCTCGTGGCGACCTAGCCAAGGAGACAAAGTGAGCTTTTGGGGTTATCCCCGACCAAATGGTTCTGTAGGCACTAGAAACTACGTGGGCATCTTCCCTACAGTAGTGTGTGCTTGTGATGTGGTTCAACAGATTGCTAATGGAGTGCCTGGATGCGTTCCCTTCTTCCACCATCAAGGTTGTGGCCAAAGCGAACCCGATATGGAAATAGTGCATCGCACTTTGGTTTCCCTTGGCCTAAATCCCAACCTGGGTGGTGTATTGCTAGTAAGTGTTGGTTGCGAGGGACCCGTCGACCATATAGTAGAAGGCATCGCTGCTTCAGGAAAACCCGTAGCCAAGGTTGTAATTCAGGAAATCGGAGGAGCTAGTGCTGCTATGGCTGAGGGCTCACGGTTGGCTCGTCAGATGGTTACCGATGCCTCTCGTGTGCGCCAGAAAGAGGTCGATGATTCTAAATTGATGATTGGTGTTAAGTGTGGTGCCTCCGATACAACGTCAGGCCTGGCTTCCAACCCAAGTATTGGCGCTGCTTGCGATATATTAGTTGGAAAGGGTGGCAGTTGTATCTTTGGAGAAACGACTGAGATGATGGGTGCTGAGCATATCTTAGCTAGAAGAGCAGCATCACCCGAGATAGGGCGCAAGATAATAGAAATTGTGGACCGCATGGAGAAGAGAGCTCTGAGTACGGGTGTAGATATGAGGGGTGCTAATCCAACGCGGGGCAATATCGCTGCAGGCCTAACCAGTATCGAGGAGAAATCCTTGGGGGCCATAGTCAAAGGTGGTACTACGCCCATAAAGGGAGTGTGTGAATACGGAGAAAGGCCTGAGGGAAGCGGTTTGTTTATCGTGGATGGACCAGGGCAGGAACCCAAAGCTGTCACAGCTTTAGCTGCCGCTGGGGCACAGATTATTCTATTCTCCACTGGAATAGGTGCTCCCCAGGGTTTCCCTTTCGTTCCCGTGATAAAAGTGACAGCAAACCCAAAAACTTACCAGCGGCTTTTAGAACATATGGACTTATACATAGATATTGTTGGTAAGGCTAGCCACAAGGAGTCAGGCCAGACTATATTTGAAGAGGCACTGGCAGTGGCTTCAGGGAAGAGAACCAAGGCTGAAGCCTTGGATTATGTCAACTTCG
This sequence comes from uncultured Dehalococcoidales bacterium, assembly GCA_964591975.1. Classification (GTDB taxonomy): domain Bacteria; phylum Chloroflexota; class Dehalococcoidia; order GIF9; family AB-539-J10; genus JAFGBN01. The sequence continues at coordinate 14,565 of CAZQBR010000009.1, read as the reverse complement.
CTGATATCTGGGTTAGTGGCCCTACGTTTTAGTTCACATCTAAGCTTACACAGCAGGTCTATACTTGAGCTATATGAAGACATGGTGTATAGATAAGGAAGGATAGCGAGCTATGTCACAAGCTAATCAGCTAATCAATTTACAAGATAAGGTTGCGATTGTGACTGGTGCAGGGCGTGGCGTAGGGCGAGGGATCTCAGAAGTCTTTGCCAGAGCAGGCGCCAATATAGTGGTTGCCGAGATAAGTCTCGAGGCAGCTAAGGAAACTGTGGACATCCTCACCGGGCTCGGGAGGAGAGCTATACTGGTACAAACCGATGTAACCAAGGAGGAAAGTGTAAACGCCATGCTAAAGGCAACGCTAGATGCCTTTGGCAAAGTGGACATATTGGTCAACAATGTTGGCGGAATTGCCGGCAAACCACGGATGATACCTATCGCCGAGATGACACTCAATTACTGGGATGATGTCATCAGCCTGAATCTCACTTCACAATTCCTATGCTGCAAAGCATGTATAAAACATTGGATAGAGCACAAAAGGAAAGGTACTATCGTAAACATTGCCTCGCTTGCCGGCATGGTTCCCTATGAAACGTCGGTGGCTTATGGTGCAGCTAAGGCAGGGGTGATCAACCTGACAGCTACCCTCGGGGCTGTGTACGGTAAGCAAGATATCAGAGTAAACTGCATTGCACCTGGACATGTCAAGACCCCGATAACCGATGAGCTCTATCGTGGGCGCGAGGATGTGCGCGCTGCACAAGACCGCATCATCCCCCTCAGCCGTTATGCTAACCCAGACGATATAGGCCAAGTGGCGGCGTTCCTGGCCTCCGACGCCTCGAGTTACATAACCGGGCAGACCTTGTTAGTCAGCGGGGGAATGACATATTTTTTGACAAAATTACCATGACGGGAATGGTTTACACTGGGGGATGCGCGTCAAAACAGCCTGGCGAATTATCCAAGTTTATATATTATGCCTGCAATTGCTAAGGCTGGCATGCGGATAAGTGAGTTGAATCGCTCCAAAGAGATACACGGTGAGTCCATGTTTCTCAAGGAGCCAAAGCTTAACAATGCAATTCTGTGCAAATGAATTGGGGATTGCTAGCTGAAATTTTGGGCTCTCGGGCTCTAAGAAGTGATTCGGACATCATCATCGAAGCTTTACCCCATACCAAAGAAAAGGGACCGTGCGAGTTGGCAGAGAAATTAGAGCAATATACAGTCCAGAGGTCTTAAATTTGAGGCTAAGAATGAACTTACCAAAACTAAACAATTCAAAAAGGAAAGGAGCTGTGCAAGTCAATGGCAACTAAAAGAGAACCTTGGAAATCGGACAATTGGTTCGTCAGCCCGTGGAATTTCTTGGGGGAGGCGACTAAGGATTTTCACCCTCCCAAGCAGGTGAAAATCCACGACATTACCCTGCGTGACGGTGAGCAGCAGGCTGGCATCATATTCAGAAAAGACGACAAGATACGTATTGCCGAAAAGCTAGCTGAAGCGGGTGTTCACCGCATCGAGGCCGGTATGCCGGCAGTATCGCCACAGGATGAGGCTGCTATAAAAGAGATAGCGAAACGCGACTTGGGCCCTGAGATATTCTGTTTCTGCCGCTGTATGGTGGATGATGTAAAAAGAGCAGTGGATTGTGGCGTAGACGGCATTATCATAGAGATTCCTAGCGCCGAACATCTGATTCAGCACTCATATCAGTGGCCCCTGGAGAAGGCTATAGACCTCCCCATAAAGGCAACTCAATTCGCTAAGGAACAGGGGCTATATACGGTTTTCTTTACTATTGATGCCACCAGATCAGATATGAACTGGTATTTAAACCTTATTGAGAGGGTTGCCAATGAGGGCCATATGGATGCACTGACCTTAGTGGATACCTTTGGCGTACTCTCGCCGCAAGGTGCTTCCTATTATACAAAAACTGTCAAGCAGAGGATAAATAAGCCTCTGGAGGTCCATTTCCATAATACCTTTGGCATGGCTGCGGCTAACACGATAATGTCTGTGCTTGCTGGCGGTGAGGTGATTCACTCTACAGTCACCGGCATCGGTGAGGGACCTGGTAATTGCCCCATGGAGGAGACAGTAATGGCACTCTTAATCCTGTATGGGATAGATGTGGGCATAAAGTATGGTAAACTAACCGAACTTTCTAAGCTGGTGGGGGAGCTTTCTGGTGTGCCTGCCAATCGGCCCTTTGTAGGAGATACGGTTAACGATATAGAATCTGGAATAGTCGCTAACTGGTATAAGAATAACTATAAGCAGCACCCGACAGAGATAAGCCCTATTCTTCCTCAGTTCGTAGGCCATAAAGCGACTAACGTAGTGATGGGCAAGAAGAGCGGGCTGGATTCTGTCGCCATGTGGGCGGACAAACTGGGCATTAAGCTTACAGATGTGGAAATTGAGGCGGTTCTGCGCCAGGTTAAACAAAGGTCATATGACCTTAAGCGACTGCTAACCGAGGATGAGTTTCGGGAAATTACTCGAGAAGCGAAGGCTGAGACAGGCCCTACTCTGCAGCAGAGGTGAATAAAATGCCCAGAGTGTTAATTATTTATGATTCAAAGACGGGGCACACCAAACGGATGGCAGAAGCGGTTGCTGAGGGGGCTAAGGAGGCTGGCGCTGAGATTGCAACCAAGACAGTTGATGAAGTACAACTCGATGAGATGGCTAGGGCTGATGCTCTAATCCTGGGCTCACCCACTCACTTTGGTGGTATGTCTGAGGGAATGAAAAGGCTGATAATCAAGTCTTTGGGAATCTGGGGGCAGCTTGATGGGAAGGTGGGTGCAGCTTTCACCTCCTCGCTCTACCCCGCTGGAGGCAATGAGACCACAGTCCTTTCTCTTGTACACGCACTTATGATACACGGGATGATTATTATGGGTAACTCAACAAGCTCTGACTCTTACTATGGTGCTATTTCCTTTGGCTCAGTAAGCGAGAGTTCACTCTCAAATAGCAGAGCATTGGGGAAAAGGGCAGCAGAGCTCGCTAGCCGTCTAAGCTAAGAAATACATACAAAAAGGGGGCAGATAAAAAAGCAGAAATAGAGGGTATAAAGATGTTAGGTGAATATCACGAGATTAAAAGAAAGGAAGTGTAAAACTATGGAGAATTGGACAGAATTAGGCGAAGAGATGGAGAAATTGTTGAAGCTGAGGACGCCCCCCTTGGGTGTCAAGTTACTGGAACGGGTCGAAGATGCACCCAAGGGCATCGAGCCATTGCCTTACCCTTGCGCAGTCTGCCAGGCAACAGGCACCGCACGGTATTACAATAAGCCCGTTTTGGTTACCAAGAAAGAAGCCTGGGCCTGCCAGGTTGGAGGTGCAGCTCTGGGTTTCTGGGATCCGGAGGATGATTTTAAGACGGGCGAGCGGAATGCAGGAATGTGGGCAGCAGACGCCAAAGCCACTGCTAAATTAGTGGAGGGAGATGCCATCAAAGGTGGCACCTTTTCCGCTGCTGTCATCGCACCCTTAGCTAAGATGCCGGTGGAGCCTGATGTGATATTAGTCTATGGTAACCCAGCCCAGATATTGAGACTAGTCTACGGAACTATCTGGCTTGGCGGCGACAGAGTAAAGTTAATAACCAACGGCCACGGCAGCGCTTGCCGCGAAACTATAGCCGCACCATACTTGCATAACGAACTACGGTTGGCCATCACGGATATCGGGGAAAGGAAATTTGGAGAAGCCTATGATTACGAGATGGTGGCAGGGCTGCCCTACGCCAAGCTGCCCAAGCTCGTTGAAGGCCTTAGAGGCGCCCTTACCAAGGGTATCTATAAATACCCTACAAACCCATCAGGGCTATCAGCCTGGCCAGAAGCTGCCCTGTATAGAACTGGGCTAACAAAGAGGACTTAGCTACAGGCTTATTTTGAGCGGTTACCTATCCCAGGAAATTTTCAGCGTGATCCTAAGTTTGATGTACTGCTGGAGTATCAGTTAAATAAGAGGATTAGCTACATAGAGGGCAGGGGGTTAACAAGCATAAATAAAGCAAAGGAGGACAGATTTAAATGATTGAAGCAAAAGATGCAAAAATGTTAGCTGACAAGGCGTACAAGCTAGGTTATGAATATGAAAAAACCTTTAGAGGTTGTGGGCAGTCTTTACTAGCTGCACTTCAGGACACCTTTGACATGAGGAATGACGATGTTTTTAAAGCGATTACTGGCATTGCGGGGTCAGCCGGAATGTTGGCTGATACTGGTTGCGGAGCTTATATAGGAGGAGCTATCTTTCTGGGTTCACTGCTAGGTAGAGAAAGAGATAACTTCGCTGACCCTGAAGGCATTCGATTCAGAACTCATGAACTGGTGAGAAAGCTCCATGACAAATTCATTGCCGAATTTGGCACCGCAATATGTCGGGACATTCATATGAAAATTACGGGGCGTTACTTCTACATGCCCGACCACGATGAATTCATCAAATTTGATAATGCTGGAGCACATACTACAATATGCACGGAGGTGGTAGGTAAAGCTGCTAGATGGGTAGCTGAAATCGTAATACAGGAAAATCTGTTAGATGAGGATAAGCTTCGGAGTCTGGTAAAATAAAACAGAGAGGAGTTTGATAACCGAGAGAGCATTGGCTTTATCGAGCACTGGCCCTTCCCGGTGTGCTACCTTAAGAATGACTCAAGATATCATCTTTTCCTGCGGATTAAGGTATTATTCTTCCTGGAGATAACATAAAGGTATTGATGGGTTTTGGTGAAAATGAAAAGTAGCAAGCTCTTATCGGGATGTTAGCTAAGGGAGGTAATGTCTATAGAGGAAGCAGCAAGAAGAGGTAGCTTAATAAATACTCAGCAGACGAAAATCCAGAAAGGATATAAGAATATGAAGAGAGCTATAATGATGGATCCGAAGGATAATGTGGCTACCGCCCTTGTAGCCTTCGCGGCAGGAGACAAGGTTGAGGTGGTCTCATCAGCACAGGAAGTACTACAGCAAGTAACGATAAAGGATGCCATACCCTTAGGGCACAAGATTGCGTTAGCAAATATAGCCAAGGATGCTCTAGTAATAAAGTATGGGGAAACCATCGGTAAAGCGTCAAGGAATATCTCAGCAGGTGATTATGTACACATACACAATGTTGTGAGTATCAGACTTCCTTTAACAGAGCACATGCTCCATTCAAAATAAGAAATACCCAGTAAGGGAGGAATGTTGATGGAATTTCAAGGATTTGAAAGGCCCAATGACTTGGTGGGCATACGCAACACAGTGCTGGTAATGGCAGTAGCAGATTGCTCCGAGCCAGCCGCACGGATGATTGCCGCTGGCATAGAAGGTGCAACACCAGTGACTCAACACCACGGGTGTATTGCCATGGACATAGTGCCCACGCTGATCGGGGTAGCCAAGAACCCCAATGTAGCTGGAACCTTGCTGATAGCCATGGGCTGTGACGGCATACAGCCTGAGCCTCTAGTGGAGGAGATCAGCAAAGCGGGAAAACCAGTGGATGTGGTAAATATTCAAAAGATTGGGGGCACGCGTAAGGCCATTTCCCATGGGCAGGAGATAGTAAAAGGCATGGTAGATCAAGCTAAGAAGCAACGAAGAAAGCCGTTTGATGTCAGCAGATTGGTTGTTGGTGTGAAGTGTGGCGGCTCTGATACCACAAGTGGACTTGCTTCCAACACAGCTATAGGCGCAATGTCAGACCTGCTAGTGGATGCAGGTGCTGCTGTAGTAATGATTGAACCCATAGAGGCCATCGGCGCAGAGGAGCCGCTGGCTGCTCGTGCCGTGAATGATAGGGTTAAGCAGCAAATCCTGAAGTGGGTCGGTGACGAGGAGAAGCGGTGGACAGTGCCGGGTGCTGAGATGGATTTCATGTGCCGCGGGAATGTCGAGGGTGGACTTACAACCCTCGAAGAAAAATCACTGGGTGCTGTGCATAAGGGTGGTCACAAACCCATCAAGGGAGTTCTTAGAAACCAGGAGGACTACCTCGAAACTGTACCGCCCGGGGGGGGATTCTATTTACAGGATGGTACTCATATGGAGCCCATGGCGATGAGCTCCATGGCAGCAGCTGGTGTACATATTATTGTTTTCGCCACTGGGCGGGGTGGTGTCTTCGGACATGCTGTCTGCCCAATGATAAAGGTGACTGGACACCCAGATACCTGGTCCAGAATGAGTGAAGACATAGACATAAATGCCAGCACTATAATGGAAAGCAAAGAGTCTATAGAGAGCGTGGGGAAGAGAATATTCGATGAGGTAGTAGCGGTAGCATCGGGTAAAGTGACTCTGGGCGAGCAACTGGGATTCTATAATTTCTCGGTATGGAGACGTGACCCCAGGATCGAGGTGCTTCTGGGGCTCAAATAATAACGGGAGGCTAGAAAATGGGAAGGAATTTGATAACCGGGGGGCTTGGCTTTATTGGGTATCACTTAGCCAAGCTCTTGCTGGACGAAGGTGAGGAGGTAGTGCTGTTTGATGTGGTTTCCGAATCAAAGCTTACCAAAGACATCAGGGATAGGGTAAGCATTGTTCGTGGTGACTTGAGCAACTGGGTGCAGGTGCTTGATGCTGTAAAGGATAACAATATCAGTTGCATCTTCCATGCAGGAGCTGTGTTGCCGCCTATCAGCGAGCAGTGCCCTGCAGCAGCCTATGCCGTAAATGTTACCGGCACTTTTAATATATTGGAGGCAGCTCGTCTATTTGGTGTAGATAGCGTTATCTACTTAAGCACTTTAGCTACGTTCGGTTTAGATGTTCCTCCAATAGTACCCAACGATGCCTCACAACGACCTCCCAACATGTACGGTGTAACCAAAGTATGCGGTGAGCGTCTTGGCGAGTATTATCACAGCAGGTTTGGGATTAACTTCCGTGGAGTTAGATTTCCCCCATTGATCGGCCTGGGGCGCTTCGGCAGTGCTCAGAGCGCCTATACTTACCTGGCTGTTCAAGAAGCTGCTATGGGGCGGCCCTACACCATCTACGTTGATAAATCAACCAAGATAGCTATTTTATATGTGAAAGATGCAGCACGAAGCTTGGTTGACTTAAAGAAAGCTGAGGAAGGAAGGTTAACCACACGAGTATATAACTTATACGGGTTTACGGTTAGTGCACAGGAACTGGTTGACAGGGTGAAAAGATATATACCGGAGGCACAGCTAGACTTTAAACCAGACCAAGCGATGATTAGGGCCGTGGAAAACCTGCCTGAGAGGCTGGATGACACCTTGGCTCGAGAAGACTGGGACTGGTCTCCCCGTTACTCCATCGACCAAGCTGTGGAGAACTTCATAGAAGAGGTTCGAGCTAATAAGGCTATTTATGAGTGAGGAGTGAGGTCACATAGAAACAGTAGAAACGAAGGCTACGAGGGCGCCAGGCGAAAAGGCCTGCAAGCTGGGCCACGGATGTGGGAAATTATAAAGGAGGTGAGCAAATGAGTTTTTATGGCTATCTTCGACCAGATGGCTCCGTAGGTGTGCGTAATTATGTAGCAGTGATTCCAGCCGGGAGATGCGCTAATGAGCTGGCAGCCAGGATTGCCGACGAGGTTGGTATGGGTGTAGTAGCTCTGCTCCACAACCAGCCATGCATTCACCTCAAACCTGATAACGCGATGGCTATGCGAGTCCTTATAGGGCTAGGCACAAATCCCAATGTGGCTGCTGCCATAGTAGTGGGTATTGGCTGTGAGGGACTGCCCCCTCAGGATATCGCCGAAGGTATTGCCAAGTCCAACAAGCCGTTAGAGCTGCTAACCATCGAGAGGGAGGGCAACTACCAGGCAACTCTGGACAAAGGAGTAAAGGTTGCTAAACAGATGCTGGCAGATGCCTCCCTCTTGAACAGACAGCCCTTTGACCTCAGCCACCTAATTTTTGGTACAAAATGCACTGGCTCAACTCCCGCCTCAGCCATAGCTTGTAACCCTACCGTCGGCTGGGCAGCGGATGCCATCATAGCCCAGGGTGGCAGTGCCATCTTCTCCGAGACGGCAGAGATCATCGGGGCTGAGCACATTCTAGCCAAACGGGCTGCCAATGAAGAAATAGCTCAGCGTATTTATGAAGTAGCAACCCGGATGGAGCAAAGGATGAAGGACTCTGGTGTGGATATCCGGGGCTCGGAGCCCGTGCCAGGGAATATCATAGGAGGTCTGACCACACTGGAGGAGAAATCCTTGGGCGCCATTGCCAAGAGTGGTACCACTCCAATCCGGGGCGTGCTGGAATGGGGTGAGAGACTTCAGGGGAAAGGGCTCTTTTTCATGGATAGCTCAGCCAACACTCCACAGATATTCTTAGGACTAGCAGCGGCTGGAGCTCAAATAATGAGCCTCAACTTCGGTGGTGGCCTGCCTGCACGGTTCCGCAGTGCCACCGCTGCCAGTTGTGGGGGCCTACCCATACTGCCAGTGATAAAGCTCTTGAGCAGCCCTAAAGATAGCAGTGAGATGGAGTATTTCGATACCTACGCGGGCACTATAATCCAGGGACAGGAATCCGTCTCTGAGGTAGGCGAACGATTGCTTAAAGAGATTACGTCTGTAGCCTCGGGCAAGCCCACCAAGCTGGAAATGTTCTCCCGCTATCGAGAGGTCATGGAGATGTACACCACGGGTCTTGTTCTATAGCGGCAACAAGTAAAGCAAAGGGATGCGGAAATGCTAGCTGAGAAGGCATATAAACCGATTTTACGAGTATATGAAGATTGTGGGGGATGCTATTACTATATGCCTGACTAAGATGGATTCACCAAGTTTGACAATGCTGGAGCATAACTACAGTATGCACGGAAGCGCCAGATAAAGCTGCTAGATAGGTGGATGAAGCTGTGTAATACAGGAAAATCTGTTACCAAGAAATAAGCTCGGGAGGCTAGTAAAATGGGAAGGAACTTAATAACCGGGGGCTTTGGCCTTATCGGGCGTCGCTTAGCCAAGCTCTTGCTGGATGAAGGTGAGGAGGTGGTGCTGTTTGATGTGGCTTCTGAATCAAGGCTTACTAAAGACATCAAGGATAGGGTAAAGATTGTCCGTGGTGACTTGACCAACTGGGTGCAGGTGATTGATGCGGTGAAAAACAACAATATTAGCTGTATATATCATCTTGGCTCTCTATTGCCACCCACCACCGAGCAAAATCCCGCAGCAGCTTTTGCCGTAAATATTACTGGCAGTTTTAACATATTGGAGGCAGCTCGGCTACTCGGTGTGGATAGTGTTACCTATGCGAGCAGCCTAAGTACATTCGGTTTCAATCTTCCTCAAGTGATACCCAATGACTTCCCCCAACGACCTCCCAACATGTATGGTGTAACAAAAGTATGTAGTGAACGCCTTGGTGAATACTACCATAGCAGATTTGGAGTCAACTTCCGTGGGGTTAGATTCCCAGTGATAATGGGTCCAGGACGGGTACTCGGTGTCGGTTGGACCGCTTTTACCTCCTTGCTTATTGAAGAAGCTGCTATGGGGCGACCCTACACTATCTATGTTGATAAATCCACCAACGCAGGATTCCTGTATCTTAAAGATGCAGCACAAAGCTTGATAGATTTAAACAGAGTTGATGATGAAAGGCTAACGAGACGCGTGTATAGCCTATACGGGTTTTCAGCTACAGCACAAGATTTGGTCGATAGTGTAAAAAGTTATATACCCGAGGCGCAGATAGACTTTAAACCAGACCAAGCAATGCTTAGAATTATAGAAACCCAATATGCTGTCATTTCAAAGAGATTAGATGATACTCTAGCTAGAGAGGATTGGGGTTGGTCTCCCCACTACTCTCTTGATCAAGCAGTGGAGGATTTCATAAAAGAGGTTCGGGCTAATAAGGCTATTTCTGAATGAAGGAGGAGGAATGAAACTAAGTGGTAGAGTTGCTCTGGTTACCGGAGCAGGGAAGGGTATTGGCCAGGCAATAGCTTTGGCACTTGCCCAAGAAGGCGCTGATATAGCTGTAAATGCTGCACATCTATCATCTGCTGAAGGAACAACTGAAATGGTAAGGCAGCTCGGGCGAAGAGCTATCGCCATAGAGGCTGATGTGGCTGAAGTAGACCAGGTTGAAATGATGGTAAATAGGGTAATCAGCGAACTTGGCGGCATACATATCCTGGTAAATAATGCCGGCGTTAACCTAGAAGTCGTACCTACTGTGGAACAATCCGTGGAGAAGTGGGATAGGACAATGAGCATTAATTTGCGCGGTACTTACCTCTGTTGCCGGCAAGCAGGGAAGTGGATGGTAACCCACAAGACGGGGAAAATCATCAATATCGCTTCGATGTTTGGCATGAGTGGTTTTCCCATGCGCACTGCATATTCCCCATCTAAAGCGGCAGTAATAAATCTGACCCAGGACTTAGCAGTAGAGTGGGCTAAATATAATATCAATGTGAATTGCATAGCTCCGGGGTATGTTATGACTGATTTAATTAAGGCTTTGGTAAAGCAAGGCAAACTCGATTTGGAAGCACTTCAAAGGCGAACTCCTCTTGGAAGATTCGCTACGCCCGATGATATTGGAAATACAACCGTGTTCTTGGTATCTGATGAAGCCAAGAATATAACCGGGGTAACTTTAGCAGTAGATGGTGGTTGGTCAGCTTATGGATACATATAACTGGTCTTCAGTATCAGTTTACGATTTCCTCCTGGCTGTTCATCAATAAGCGTGAAAACCCTCATAAGATTATTGATGTTCCAATACTCATAAGCCATGCGTTTGATACATTGCCTTATCTCTAAGATATTTCCTGAGGCGCTTAGTAGAGCGTCTTTCAGTGCCAAAGGCTTCTTTAGCTCTGGTAATCTCTGTCAGCTTTAGGACATTAGCAGATTAAAATCGAAGCATTGACAAATATGGCTGTTTAAGGGATAATGGCTAAGTTAAATGGTTAAAATTAGATTGAGGAGGATGGGGAGGAAACATAGACCTTTCTACAGGGTGGTAGTAGCTGATAGTCGTTCACCTCGCGACGGTGCCTTCATCGAAGTCATCGGGCATTATGACCCTTTAACTGACCCTGCCACTGCTGATATTAACGAGGAGAAAGCATTAAAATGGCTTAACTACGGTGCCCAACCCACGGATACAGTGCGTAGCTTACTCCGCAAATTAGGCATTATAGAGAAATCTGGGCAACGGGTCTCGGACTAAAGTTAACTGTTAGGGAGGCAGAATGAAAGACTTGGTAGAATACATCGTTAAATCTCTTGTGGCCGAACCTGATAAAGTGAGCATCACAGAGGAGGACAGTGATACAGGTTTGCTGATCAAACTTGAGGTTGCCCCTGAAGATAAAGGGAGAATTATCGGCAGGCAAGGTAGAGTAGCTGAAGCAATACGAACTCTAATTCGGGTAAAAGCAGCTAGGAATGAGGTTAGGGTCAGACTAGAAATAGTGTAGCTAAAGCTGCTTCACCCTTTTGTAACTTTCTACTTGGTTCTTCCAACAGTCATAAAGTTAAGTAACTCGATTCTTAGTGCTTATAGTGGCTTGCCCGCTTTCTCTATGAAGTCTCGACGCTCGCTTCCCCGGCTTTAAAGATAGCATATCTCGTCAAAGGCGGTGCAGTGAGTTCGTTAATGATGACTGAGGCAAGGACTGCATTCAGCATTATAGTTCCAAAGCTAGGGAAGGCTCGCTCTGCTAGAAGAACTAAACCTACGGTAACTCCGGCCTTTGGCAACAGGGCCAAACCCAGATATTTTTGCACCGCGTCTGAGGCATGAGAAGCTTTAGCACCTGCTCTGGCTCCAAAATATTTGCCAAGGCATCTGGTTACAAAAATTAATAACGCCAATATGCCTGCGGTTTTCAATACGCTTAAATCAAAATGCAATCCCGCTAGTACGAAAAACATCGCAAAGAGCACATCCTCGATTTCTTCAACTACAAGAAACATCTCTCTTCTTTTTACTTTGTTTACTACGATAAAGCCAACAATCATGTTAGCTAAAATTGATGAAACGCCCAAGTAGCTGGTAATGCCAGCACATAGCATGATAATCCCGAAGACCACGACCAATAGCAATTCGCGAGCTCTCACAAGCCTACTGATATACGCCAAGGCGAAGGCGAAAATAATGCCGATGCCTGCAGACTCGGCTATATGCAAGAAAGGAACGCCAACCATTTGATGAAGGGAAATGTTTCCAGCACCAGAGACTAATGGCAGGGATATGCCTAAAGCGATGGCAAAGGCTATGACTGCTATTGCATCATCGAGCGCAACCACCGCTAATAAAGTCGTGGTCAAAGGGCCCTTCGCTTTATATTGCTTGATTATCGCCATCGTTGCCGCTGGAGCAGTGGCGCACGATATGGCACCTATGATAAAAGCCATGGGAAAATAAGTCTGCCAAAAAGCTTGGTTTGGGAGGATTAAATGGCCTAAGAGAGCTAAAACTATGGTAACCAAAAACCATGCGCCCAGGGATTGAAAGGGAAGTATTGTTGCGATGCTCCTTCCCAGTTTTTGTATGGATTCCCAGCGAAGGCTGCCGCCGATTAAATATGCGATAAATCCCAGAGCAATATCGGTAATTATGTCCAGGCTTCCTACAGTTTCTGTTGGTATTATGTTCAGGAGGGAAGGACTCAACAGGATACCGATAAGTATGTAGCCAGTGATTCTGGGGAATTTGATTTTCCCTGCGGCTAACCCACCGAAAAAACCGACGACTACTATTATCCCTATGGCTAATATTAAGTTCATCTCTTTTACAGGCCGTTGCTCTATATTGAGCTTATAAAGTTAAATAAGGGATATTTTAATTTAAACCTTCTTAAAATTGAGGCAAGCATTCTGAGAAGGCAGCGCCTCGTTGTTTTAACCAGAATCTTTTACAAGCTGTTTTTATATAGAAAAGTAAGCATTTATCACAATATTTAGAGATAGTTCTCCAAGGATTTCATCATTTTCTGTTACCGCTAATCTTCTTAGCCTGTGGCTTGTCATAAGGGAGAGCGCCTCTTCTATCGTCGTCTCTGGATGACACCTTATTACGGGCTTAGCCATGATATCCTCCGCTTTTTCCAATTCGGTGTGATGTAAAGACCTGGGGCTTATCACACCGATTGTATAACTTCTGCTAGGTAGCGGGCTAACGATATCTAGAAGGTCTGTTTCGGTGATAACGCCCACAAGTTTTTTGCTATCCTTTCCTTCAACTACCCAAGCATGATTTTCTTTAGACACCATCTTGGCGACTTCACATATAGGTGTGTTTCTCTCAACCAATGGCGGGTCACGATTCATGAGTTTTTCTGTCGGAGTATTATAGCAGCTTGTTTTTGGCATCGTATCACCTGCAATGCATGTATTTTAGATGAGCCTCTTCCATTTCAATGTAGTTGTGATAGATTGTAAGTTTATCATCCTCATGTAGCTTTGTCATGTATCACCAATCCTTTCCTCTTAGAGTATAGGTGCTATCTCCTCGATTAACGCTCTCATGAGCGAGCCTATGAAGAGAAGCATGGCTGTGAACCTTCTGTGGCTGAATTCAGCCAGTTTGAGCATAGTAAATTTCTTGGGGGTTCTAGAGGCGCCAGGATATTCGGTTTCTTGCACTTCCCTCTTACAATTTTACCTAATCATAAGAGATGCTATGCCTTCCGAAATAACGATTGGAAGAGGTCTCCGTTTTTGAGAGCTGAAGACATCTTACAGGGAAAGGATAAATAAGAAATTATCTATTACTGAACGGCTCAAAGCTACATAAGAGCAAGCGATAAACAACTGTGCAGCCAGAGTGGCTATTTCTCCACTTAAGCTACCATTCGTAGGTTGCTAGGATTTGCGTTTCTTAAAATCTTCTAAATCAAGTGTATTTATGAAATCCTTATATGCTGACAATCCTTTCAGTTCTTGCTCGTCAACTTTACCTTTGGAAACAGGCTTAACTGTTTCCTCCTCAAGTGTGATGCCGGCTTTGTCTAGGACTGATTCCTCGGTATATATTGGTGCCTTGGCTCTTACTGCTAAAGCCAAGGCGTCACTGGGCCGAGAATCAACCTCAACTCGCATGCCATCAACACTAAGGGAAAGCTTGGCATAAAAGGTATCGTTTTGAAGCTCGTTGACTACAATGAAGTTGACCGAAGCTCCCAAGGTAGTAATTACAGATTGCAACAAATCATGGGTTAGAGGACGGGCTAGTTCGACATTTTGCAGCTTTACTGCGATAGCATCTGCTTCAGCAGGGCCAATCCAAATGGGCAAATACCGGTTGGCCTCTTTCTCTTTCAAAATCACCACCCTCTGATAATTCATCAAACTTACGCGGATACTGTCGATTACCATCTCTATCATAGTACTACCTCCCTCTAGGCCGGGGCTTTATCACAGTTACAATCCTAATCAATCAATAAGCTTAAGTCAAGTATTTTGCCCAAAATCAGCCCCACTTAAACGATTTGCTGTTGTTCGTAGCTTATCGTAAATTTGTGGCGCGCCTAGAGGGATTTGAACCCACGACCCCCGGTTCCGAAGACCGGTGCTC
>CAZQBR010000008.1:2139-21989 GCA_964591975.1 uncultured Dehalococcoidales bacterium | reverse complement strand
TCCCATGACCCCCCCCTTTCTCCGAGGTAGGTCGTAAGCACCGCCCGCCGGGCACGGGCGGCGGGCTGGCGGTGCCCCCCTTCTTCGCTCAGGCCCGCTTCGCTCCGTAAAAGACAGATTTGGCTACAAGGGCTATGTCCTCAAAGGCCTGATGGACGCTACAGCCCAATTCGCAGCCCTACCAATCACCTCAAGGCAGCCGGGACGCTTCACAAAAATAAGGAGACATAGTAAAGGATTTTTGGCAGGCGCCCTTCATGCCTTGCAGCCTCCGCTAGAATGGGGGCATGAAGGAAGCTAAAGCTTCAGCCTTATCTAACTGTGATCCCCTAGGCAGCTTCCTGTTTCCACCCCGGGAAATCCCATCAATTCTAAAGTGGGCCTTTCTATTCCTCGTCGATGGAGACCAGGCCTTTCCTTATGGCTACTACTACTGCCTGAGTACGAGCATTGACGTTAAGCTTGCGGAGTATGGAGGTTACATGGTTCTTGATGGTCTGCTCACTGACATTTAAGACGTCAGCGATTTGCTTGTTGAGGTAGCCTTGAGCTATATAATTGAGAATCTCCGTTTCTCTGACGGTAAGCGGCGAAACGAAAGTCGCCGCTTCTTTTTCCCTAGAAAGCTCATGAAATTGCTGTAGTATCTGCTCAGCTACTTTGGGGCGGTTGGTAAGGGTTTCATTTATAGGGTGCTCGCCATTAGCACATTTCCTAATGGCACTTTCTAGCTCTTCAGGAGTGACCATCTTGCTCAGGTAAGCTGAGGCCTGTGCCTTGATTGCCTTAAAAAACTGGTCATCTTCAAGTTGTGAGCTAAGTATAATGACAGCCACGCTGGGCACATGTTGCTTTATCATATGGCATAACTGTAAGCCATCGCTGGGAGCTGCATCCACACCCAAAAGCACCACATCAGGTGGCAAAGATTCAATGGTAGGAAGCACCCGCTCACCAACATCAGCTTCCCCCGAAATCTCTATATCTGGTAGCTGAGAGAGAGAGGAGCATATCCCATGGCGAAATAAAGCTTGCTGGTCAATTACAAATAGCCTGATCATTTTACCTACTGCTTACTGAACTTTAGGTCACATTACTTTAGTATTAAGTTTAGCACATAAGCTCAAAAATGCAAGTTAGCTCCTGTTTTAGGCTATCGAGCCTGGGCCGAAAAAGCTCAGCCAGCCCCTGTTGGGCTGGTTGCCACTCAGGTGTAGCTTCGGGGTTGATATCACCCACTGCCGTTCCTGAGATTCTCAGTTGATGGAGAAGCTCTCTATAGTTGCTTCCCAATTCCTGCCTGGTCTTTCTTTCTGCCTGTTCATATTCTTGGGCAAGCTTGGTTATTCGCTCTGTAATCGGCAGCGACTTGGTCTCTAAGCTGGCTATCCCCTGGATAGCTCTCTCCAGCCTACTCACACCCGATTTTGAGCTTTGAAAGTCGATAGCCTCTACCAGATAATCCAGGGTAGCCCGTGCTATTAAGCTCTTTTCCTCCTCAGGATAACTGTTTACCTCCGCAACCAGGTTCTGCCCCTGAGAACTGCCAAGCCATCTTTGTGTCATCGCCTGGCCAACCTGCCGACACTTTTCCTGCTTTTGTCGCTGCTCTTCCTTAACTGACAGCTTACCCAGCTTATTAGCCTTCTCCTGGGCAATCTCCCAAGCGCTCTTTAGTTCACCCATATATATTTCCTTTCCTTCACATTAGATTGCTGCGCCATCTTCCTTCCTTATGCTCAGGACATCTCACAATGACAGAGTAGCTACAAGATTGGCATTAACAACCTATTGTATTTTATAATATCAACTGAGGTCAAAGCCATGCTTTATCATAGCTCTATCAGATTAACAGAAAAACTTTATTGCTATATATGGGCAGGAAAAGGGAATAATTGTAATACTAGCCTTTTATGCCATGCCTTAAGGGGAGAACGACCTCATGCGCTGATTGACCCGGGACATATCAGAAACGAGATAGGAGAACCTTGCCTGGACTCTCTGGACCAGGCTATGGAGAAAGATGGCTTCAAGATAGAGGATGTCGGCTTGGTGATTATCACTCATAGCCATCCTGACCATTTTGAGGCTGCTGAAGCTATAGTGAGACGGAATGGTGCTCTATTCACTTTATCTCGGGAGGAGGATGAATTTTATAGCAAGATAGGAAAGATGTTTTTCCAAAGCTTTGACGCCAAGCCTCCAACCATCAAGCCCTTCTTCTACCTTAAAGAGGGCGATTTACGGCTGGGCAAGGATGGTTTAGCTATGAAAGTTTTTCTAACCCCGGGACATTCTCCAGGGTCGCTATCCTTTTACCTGGAAGAGGAGAAAATATTGGTCAGCGGCGATGTAGTCTTCTCTGACAGCATTGGCAGGACAGATTTCCCTGGTGGCAGTCCTTCTTTACTACAGAAAAGCATTGATAGGTTATCTCAGCTTGATGTGGAATATCTGGTTCCCGGTCATAGCACCGAAACTGGCAACATAATTGCCGGCAGTGATAAGGTGAGGCGCAATTTTTACATGGTCAAGATGCTTATTTAGGACGGGGATTACTAAGGAGATGGACGACAAGACTAAATATGTCCTGGAACATACGGAATTAATCCGGGCCCCACGGCAAGAGCTAGCTACTTTTGGCAGTTCTGTTGTTGATTATTGGGTGGTCACTGAGCTGGCAGGGAATATCACCGTGGTTAGAGACGGAAAGGTAGTTGCTGAAAAGCCTAAGATTATCACCCCGGCTTATCTGGTTAATGTCGAGGGTTTTAGCCAGCAGGCGAAAAGCTACATAGCTATGATGGCCAGAGAGCACCCCGATGAGTCTGGTGTTTTCTACAGATATAAGAACGAGCCCAAAGACATGAATGTGGTCTCCGAACCTATCAGAGGAGTGATAGATAAGCTCATTGCCAGGATAGATGAAGAACATAATCCCTTAAGCACCATAATTAAAGGACTAGAGGAATTGTGGGATGTATCCTTGCTTATGTTCGTCTATGAACTGACTAAAAGGTCAATCCATACCAACGTAGCCGAATTTCACCGCAGGGGTTTTCTTGACATTGATAGCAGCGGAGTGCCCAAGGGCGCTCGAAACCATATTGAGGAGCTTCTTGAGCAAGCAAGCCGCGACCTTTCTCGAGCTCCTGAATTGGTGCTTGAGCTAAACAGATGGGGTTTATTTACAGAATACCAGGATAGGTTTTTCGCTCTATTCAAAGGGAAATAACGGGGCGGGCCAAGAGCTTACTCCCTTATTTTCAATTCAGGGGCTAGGTCGCCTCACGATGTGTTGTTAAACAAGGCATAGTATATAATACCTAAGAGAAATAGTGAAATAAAAATGACAATAAATTGCGCTATAAGCGGCTTTTTTAGACATAGTCCAGACCGACAAAGACATGTATTCAAATGCAAATTCTGTGACTCGAAAAATATCGTCAAATATGGACAATACCAAGGTCTTCAAAGGTACTTTTGCAAGGACTGTGAAAGGAAGTTTGCCGATAACGACGCCCCGCCTCATATGAAGACACCTTCATTTCAGGTAGCTTCAGTTTTAGACATGTTTTACGAAAGAAAGTCTATTTGTGCTATTCGTGGTTACATAGAACAACAATATGGAAACTATCCTTCTATTTCTAGCATCTACAGGTGGATAGTTCGTTTTACGGAAATGGCTATTGAAGAGACCGAAGCATACAGGCCAAAGGTAGGAGACGTTTGGATCGCTGCTGAAACGTCTCTAAAGATAAACGGTGAAAAGTGGTGGATTTGGGACATAATAGACTCTGAGACTAGATTCTTGTTAGCTTCCCATATATCGCGGTTACGCACCATGCAAAATGCGCAGGCACTTGTGGCCCAGGCAACTGAAAAAGCTGGCAAATTTCCACGCATAGTTATCACGAACACACTGCAAGCATATCTGAACAACGTTGAGTTAGTGCCTAAAAACGATATAAAAAGCTCTCAGTACATGAGATTTATAATAAAACCCAGCAAAGATATGACAGAGGAGGTTAACAAGCCTCTGAAGCGTCGCATTAAAGTAATACAGAAATCAAAGAAGGAAAAGAGGTCTAGGTTGGCGCTAAACGGCTGCTCAGTTCATTACAACTTCTTTAAGCCTCATAAGGACTTGAACTATAGAACTCCGGCAGAAAAAGCTGGAGTTGGATTGGCTTTCGATGGCTGGCTGTCTATAGTCAAGGAAGATAGCTTTCCAAGGCATGGTCAGAATCATGTAGAAGTTCGCACACAAGGGTAGCAAGCTATCGAACCGTGTCCCGATGTTTGGGCAGAAACGGTTTCAGTAGTCTGGTAAGGTAGCATCCTACTTTGTTTCATAGCAACTAATGCTTTAGACCCATGTGGTGGGCAGTAATCCAGTTCGAGTCAAGCCTCTTTAGATCATAAATGCCTCGATAGAATGGTGAAGCCTACTCTGCCAGTTACTCCTAATCTAAACTATGTAGCTCCGGGGATCCACTCCAATACGCTAATTCACTTGTCACATATCCAGGATTATATAACAGGGTAAACGGCATCATAAGAAGCTCCATTCATGTTTGAAAAGCACCGCAGACATATTTGAATCAGGTAACGAATATCGCAATATGACATTTTTAGGTTTTCCGCACTTAGGCAATGCTCCTATATATGGCAAATCAACCAAAATGGAAAAGCTTTAGCCTTAACATTATCTTGCCTTCAGAGCTGGTAGCTCCATATAATATTCAGAGGAAATCGCTAGAGAGATGCCTCAGAAAACGGCTATCGTGCTTGGTTCTCGAAGGGTTAGCTATCAGGAGTTAGACGAAGCTTCTAATAGGGTGGCTAATGCCCTTATAAATTTAGGGATGAAGAAAGGCGACCATTCACCTATTTTGATGCCCCATAGCGCCGAATGGCTGATTAACTATTTTGCAATTGTTAAGGCCGGAGGCATGAGAGTAATACTCAATTCTATGCTTAGACCACCTGAGCTTGTTTTCCTTCTTCAAGATTCTGATTCTGAAATACTGCTAACGGAAAGAAGGTTTTCTCAAGAGCTTACCTCGCACTTGCCCGCCATTCCCTCACTAAGGCG
Source organism: uncultured Dehalococcoidales bacterium (assembly GCA_964591975.1). Classification (GTDB taxonomy): domain Bacteria; phylum Chloroflexota; class Dehalococcoidia; order GIF9; family AB-539-J10; genus JAFGBN01. The sequence goes on along the minus strand of CAZQBR010000008.1, from coordinate 16,891 downwards.
CGTAATCGAACTTGATAGTGCTTCTTATGCCGAAATAATAGCGAATAGCTCCTGCAGTTCGCCAATTGTTGGTATAAAAGAAGAGGATGCCGAAAGAGTAGGACCTGTCCAAGACGCAGTCAATTACATTGAATTAAAAAGGTAACAATGACTAAAAGAAGGGTAGTAGTTACTGGCGTTGGTGCCGTTACTCCTTTAGCCACTGGAACTGAGCAATCTTGGCAGGCGTTATGTCAAGGCAAATCAGGAGTGGCAAGAACTACCAAGTTCGATGCCTCGAATTTTAGGGTGCAGATTGCCGCTGAAGTAAAGGACTTCCCCCCTGAGGACTTTCGGGATAAGAAAAAGATAAAGAGAACAGACCCATTTATGCATTATGCCCTGGCAGCTAGTCGAATGGCATTAGATGACTCTGGATTGGCTATCAATGGAGCTAATGCCAGTAGAGTAGGAATAGTGGTAGGCTCATGCGCTGGTGGCATGACCACTTATGAAAAAAACCTTGCTGCCCTCCGAGAAGAAGGCCCTGCCGGCGTTTCCCCCTTCTTTATCACGGGGTTCCTATCCAACATGGCAGCAGCGGAGATCTCCATGGTTTTCGGCGCCAAGGGGCCGAGCAAGTGCGTAGTTACCGCTTGTGCTACTGGAAACCATGCTGTTGGTGATGCTTTCAGGCTCATCCAATATAGTCAAGCCGATGCCATAATTGCTGGAGGGCGCGATGCCTACATTCTCCCCGTAGGTGTTGCTGGCCTTGATAAGATAAGAGCTATATCCCGAAGGAATGACGAGCCGGAAAAAGCCAGCCGACCTTTTGACAAGAATCATGATGGCTTCGTGCTAGGAGAAGATGCCGGGATTGTCATTTTAGAAGAGATGGAATCGGCTATGAGAAGGAGAGCCAAGATTTATGCTGAGATTGTGGGAATAATTGCATATTTTGAACAGCTTGGGGAGCTAACATCCGGAAGTGAATCAATTGCTGTGTAGTGGAAACATAGCTGCGGGATCCGAGAGTCAGGTGCGCTAAGTGAAAGAGCAAAATGCAAAGCTGAAAGCGGAAGGAATCTATCTTGCCTTTGGCGGTGTCGAAGCACTCATCGATATAAATGTAGAAGTCAAAGGGCTTGAGATTTTAGCTATTATCGGACCAAATGGAGCAGGAAAGACATGCCTGATAAATTGTATAAGCGGGTTCTACCGTCCTCAGAAGGGAAGAATCTACTTTGAGGGGCAAGACCTCACTCATCTCCCGTCTCATAAAATTGCCAAGCTTGGCATTTCTCGGACTTTCCAGAATATCCAACTCTACACAGGAATGAGCACTTTAGATAATTTGATGGCAGCCAGGCACATCCTTTTGAAGCAAAATCCTTTTTGGGGAGCTATCTACTTTGGTAAAGCCCTCCGAGAGGAAATTGAGCATCGCAGGAGAGTGGAAGAAGTCATAGATTTTTTGGAGATGCAGTCGATAAGGAAGAAAGTCGTTGGGACTTTGCCGTATGGACAGCGTAAGCGGGTGGACTTGGGTAGGGCATTAGCTCAGGAGCCTAAGATTCTACTTTTGGATGAGCCCATGGCTGGAATGAATGTGGAGGAGAAGGAGGACATGGCAAGGTTTATCATTGACATATATGAGCAAAGGCGTATTCCTATTGTCCTCGTGGAGCATGATATGGGCGTGGTTATGGATATAGCAGATAGGATAGTTGTCTTTGACTTCGGAAGGAAAATCGCTGAAGGCTCCCCGAACGAGATTAAAGTTAACCCTAATGTGATCAAGGCTTACTTAGGTGCAGAAGAAGCTGCTCGGTAAGCCGGAGAGGTTTTGGAGATAGGATGACTGAATCAGATACATTGCCCAAACTATTGAAACAGGCTTATGAGAAATATAAGGACAAGAAGGTTGCCGTGCGCCGCAAGGATTTAGGGATATGGAACGAATATACATGGAAAGACTACTATGAGAATGTCAAATATTTCTCGCTGGGGTTGGTGAGCTTGGGGTTAAAGCCCGCAAAAAAGGTCGCTATCATCGGAGATAATGATGTGGAATATTATGTGGCTGAATATGCCGCTCAGGCTACCGGCGGAGTTGTGGTGCCGTTATATAGTGATGCCGGGCACGCTGAGGTAGAATTCACCGTGGGTCATTCCGAGTCAACATTCGTTGTGGCTCACGACCAAGAGCAAGTTGATAAACTCCTCAAGGTTCAAAATGAGCTCCCTAATTTGAGGAAGATAATCTATTGGGATCCTAAGGGGTTATGGAACTACGAGGAGCCTATTTTAATCAGTTGGGAGGAGGTTTTAAGGCAGGGGAGAAAGTATGAAGAAGAGCATGGTGAGGTTTTTGAGGAAAATATTGCTAAGGGCAAAGGTGATGACTTAGCCCTTATTTTGTATACCTCCGGCACCACAGGCGTGCCAAAAGGAGCAATGCTAACCCATGAAAATTTGCTCTTCAGCACTAGGTCTTATTTGGGTGCTCAGGGATTGACGGAGGAGGACGAGTACTTCAGTTATATGTCCCCAGCGTGGATGACGGAGCAGATTTATGGACTAGCTGGAGGACCTTATCTGGGCATGACAACGAACTTTGCCGAGGAGGCTGGAACTGTGCAGGAAGACGTTAGAGAAATAGGCCCTACCATTATTTTTTATGGTTCTAGATTGTGGGAGAGCACAGCCTCGACAATACAAGTGAAAATTGCCGATACGGCAGCCATCAAAAGGTTCATTTATAGACTTTGCTTACCCATAGGCCAAAAAATGTTCAAACTAAACATCGAGAGTAAAGAGGCAAGTTTTTTTTGGAAAGCCGTGTATAAACTTGCCTGGGTAGCGCTTTTTGGGCCGCTCTTGGATAAGTTAGGGCTTTCCAAGGTTAGGATTGCCTATACAGGAGGGACAGTGCTAAGCCCGGAAAGTTTTAGCTTCATAGGTGCTTTAGGATTGGGATTAAGGCAAGTCTATGGAAGCACTGAAGCTGGGGTAATCGCAGGACACAGGGATTATATTAAGCCGCATACATTAGGAGAATCCCCTCGCGGGGCTGATGTGAAGATAAAAAATGGGGAAATCGTAGTCAGAAGCCCAGGAGTGTTCCAGGGGTATTATAAGAATCCTGAAGAAACGGCTAAAGTATTAAAGGATGGGTGGTTTCATACTGGGGATGCTGGTTTCTTTGATGAAGATGGGCATCTTGTTTTTATGGACAGGGTTCCCGAGCTTTTAGAACTTCCTGATGGTGAAAGGTTCGCTCCGCAATTCATCGAAAGTACTTTAAGATTTAGTCCTTATATAAAAGACGCCATGATTTTAGGCGGCAAAGATAAACCCTATATAAGTGCGGTAATAATTATAGACTATGAGAACATTGGTAAATGGGCTGAAGACCATAAAGTAGTTTACACTACCTTTACTGACCTCTCCCAGAAAGCTGAGGTCTGCGATTTAATTCAGAAAGAGGTAGAGAAAACGAATGAGTCACTTCCCAGCACAGCAAAGATAAAGAAATTTGTTAATTTGCATAAGGAATTTGACCCTGATGAAGCTGAGCTGACTAGAACAAGAAAACTGCGAAGGGGATTTATGGAGGACAAGTATAGGGAATTGGTGGACGCCATATACAGCAACAAGAAAGACCTAACTGCGGAGGCCTATGTCAGATATCGAGATGGCAGGACCGGCAAGATAACCACTAGCGTAAATATAAAATCCCTGGACTAGGGTTGAAAGAGAAAGATAAATGAGCAGCTTTGTTCAGCTATTGTTAACCGGGTTGATGGTAGGGGGAATATATGGGCTAGTAGCGATTGGTTTTGTGCTGATCTATAAGGGAACCAGAATTTTCAATTTTGCTCAGGGCGAGCTTTTGATGTTGGGTGCCTTCTTTTGTTGGGCGATGTTAGTGCAAGCTCATATGCCACTGTGGGCAAGTGTCTTGCTCACTTTCGCACTCGCCGTAGCCATTGGTTTCGCGATAGAGCGCACTGCCCTACGCCCCATGCTTGGTCAACCCATCCTGTCAGTTATCATGATGACCTTAGCTCTCTCTGTTTTCCTGAGTGGTCTCGTAACCCTGATATGGGGAGGAGCTTGGAAAGTTTACCCGTCTATTATACCTATGGGTGGAATAAATTTCATGGGTTTCACCCTCTCCCAGCAACATCTTTTCGGCTTCGTCATAGCATTGCTAACCTTTGCTGCCTTCACCCTCTTCTTCCGAAGGTCAAGGTACGGGTTAGCCATGAGAGCAACTGCTGAGGATCAGCAGGTGGCACGAAGTTCAGGAATAAGGGTAACCCTGGTTTTTGGTCTTATTTGGGCCATTGCCACCTTGGTTTCTGCGGTAGGGGGGATCCTTCTAGGCACCATTAATGGCGTTAACTTCACTTTGGGGCAAATAGGCCTTAAGGCTATCCCGGCAGCACTGATTGGTGGTCTGGAATCCATCGGTGGTGCAATTATCGGGGGCTTAATTATAGGCATACTGGAGAGTCTGGCGGCTGGCTATATAGATCCCTTGGTGGGTGGAGGTGTTAGGGAAATCTTTCCCTATGTAGTTTTGGTTATCGCCTTATTATTCAGGCCTTACGGCATCTTTGGATTAAAGCGGATAGAAAGGGTATAGCGAGCGACGACAATGCGGCCTTGTGGAACCTTTGATGTCAGGTATGAGCAGGATTTGCGCATTGCTCGAACACCTGCCCAGCGAGCATGGGCCATAGTCGGTCTCATTTTTCTGCTCTGCTTTCCTTTATTTGCCGGGGGTCATTGGCTAAGTGTACTTAGTATTATTGCCATTACAATTATCTGTGTTCAGGGTTTAAATTTCCTCACCGGGTATTGCGGGCAAATATCCCTTGGTCAAGCTGCTTTCATGGCCGTAGGTGCTTATACCTCAGGCATTCTGACCACTAAGCTAGGACTCCCTTTCCTGGTTGCCTTGCCTAGCGCCGGAATCATGGCAGGGTTAATCGGTCTCCTGTTTGGTCTTCCCGCTTTGAAGGTCAAGGGATTTTACTTAGCAATGAGCACTTTGGCGGCTCAGTTTATTATCGTCTGGGGAATAAAGCACCTAAGCATAACCGGCGGGACAACTGGGATGACAGTAGCACCAGCCAGCATAGGAGCTTTAACTTTTGAAAGTGAAAGGTCATATTATTACGTTATCCTGATTGTCACGATAATAATGCTTTACTTTGCTAAGAATCTAGTCAGGACAAAGGCGGGAAGAGCCTGGATTGCTATCAGAGACAATGACTTGGCAGCTGAAATAATGGGTGTTAATTTGTACTATTATAAGCTTCTGGCTTTCTTTATTTGCTCTTTCTATGCCGGCATCGCTGGTTCCCTATGGGCTCATTATCTCACCGTGATACATCCGGAACACTTTGGGCTAATGGATTCCGTATGGTATCTGGGTATGATAATCGTTGGGGGTATGGGGAGTGTTACGGGCATAATCTTCGGTGTTACCTTTATAAAACTTCTAAATGAATCAGTGGCCTTCCTTGGCCCTGCTCTCGCTACAACATTCCCCGGTATAAGTGAGACTATTTTCGCTTCCCTAAGCTTGATGCTTTTTGGATTGGTGATTATTCTCTTCCTCATCCTTGAGCCCAGGGGACTATATCATAGGTGGGAGATGTTTAAAGCATGGTACCGACTCCATCCGTTCTCTTACTAGATTATGAAATTTCAAGGGGATAAATCATGTTGAGGTTAAATAATCTTGAGATTAAGTATCTAGGTGTTATTTTGGTTCTGAGGGGTATTTCCTTGGAAGTGGATAAAGGTAAGATTGTGGCTTTGCTCGGTGCTAATGGGGCAGGCAAGAGTACAACTCTTAAGGCAGTATCGGGGTTGCTTAAGACAGAACAGGGAGAGGTAACCGACGGAAATATCGAGTTTGAAGGGAAGAGGATTGATAAGCTCCCTCCGGAAGAGATAGTAAAGAGAGGGATAATTCAGGTTTTGGAAGGTCGCAGAATATTAGAGCATCTCACTGTCGAGGAGAATCTAAAGGTAGGTGCTTACTCCAGCGGCTTTGGTTCCAGATTAAACAGACACCTACACAAGGTCTATGATTATTTTCCAAGACTTAAAGACCTGCATAACCAAACGAGCGGTTATCTCTCCGGCGGGGAGCAGCAAATGCTGGTGCTCGGTCGTGCTCTCATGGCAAGACCTAAGCTTGTAATGCTTGATGAAGCATCTTTGGGGCTTGCTCCTGTACTGGTAAAAGAGATTTTTGAGATAGTGAGGAGAATAAACGCCGAGGAGGGCACTGCTTTTCTTCTTGTGGAGCAAAATGCCGTGGCTGCTCTTTCCCTTGCTGAGCATGGCTATGTAATGGAGAACGGAAGAATCGTCCTTGATGGCCCTGCTGCTAAGCTCAGGGAGAATGAAGATGTTCGGGAATTCTATATGGGCTTAAGTGAAATAGGAGGGAGAAAAAGTTATCACGAGGTAAAGCATTATAAGAGAAGGAAAAGATGGTTGGCTTAACCTAGAAGGGAGTGCTACCAATGTTAGCGGCTGACGAAATGCTGGCAAGGTATTTGAAATACTAAAAGGAGGATGAACCGTGACCAAAAATAAATTGGGATGAAGAAGAAAGAGGTTGACAGCAATTTATATTATCTTTTTATAGGAGGAGAGAATGAGTAGAAAAGCTATTAGCAAGTTGGGTTTAATGATATCGGTAGTTTTGATATTATTGCTGCTTCCCTTGAGCACTGCCTGCGCCCCGAAACCGGCAGAGGAAGAGATAGGAGAAGGAAGGACAATAAAGATAGGGATCTTTGCCGAGTTTACAGGTCCTATTGCATCCACAGTCATACCTATCGGTAACGCATACATGGATTACATAAAATACCTTAATGAAGAAGAAGGGGGAATCAACGGAATAAGGATAGAGCCACTATGGACAGATTGTGCCTATTCGCTGCCCAAAGCAATCACTGCTTATGCAAGGTTTAAAGAGGAAGGGGTAGTCCTGACCATCAATTCGGCCTCTCCATATAACGAGGGACTGAGACCCACCTGGGAGAGGGATAAGATACCCAGTATATCTATCGCAGTGAGTGCGCCTGCCCTTTATCCCGCTGGCCCTATATTTGTCGATAGGGTCGATTATACTTCCATGTTTGGCGGCTTCATAGATTGGCTGGTCGATGAATGGTGGCAGGAGCCACGTCCCCCTAGGGTGGCTCTAATGGCCTGGGATAGTCCCTTCGGAAGAGGACCCCTCCCAGCTATACCTTATGCCGAATCAAGGGGGGTTGAGATTGTGGGCACAGAGTTCATACCGTCTATGCCTACGGATACAACTATTGAGCTTCTTAGGCTTGGTGATGCTGATGCCGATTTCATATTCAGCAACATTATTGCCGCGCCTGTTTCAGTAATGCTAAAGGATGCTTACAGGCTGGGGCTAAGCACAGCGGCTGGTGGTAAAATGACTATAGTACCCGGCTTCCAAACTGGAATGGAGGAACTTATTCCAATGGCTGGAGAAGCTGCCGAGGGCACGCTAGGCTTGCAATGCACTGCTATGTGGCAGGACAAAGGCATGCCCGGGGTTAAGCTGGCGAATGAGGTACAGGAGAAATACCGCGGAGAAGCTGAGCCTTCTTCGACCTATTTGTGGGGATGGAACGTAGCGAGAATAGGTTGCGAGGGAATACGGATAGCTCTAGATGATGTGGGCTACGACAAGCTGGATGGTGCTGCCGTATGGAAGGCCTTGGAAAGTATCAAAGGCCTGGATATGGGGGGGATTATACCTCCAGTAACATTTTCTCCAACTGAGCGGCGCGGCTCTATGTCCATAAGGATGCTGCAAATAACGAACGGCCAGCCGGTATGGGTATCCGATTGGGTTAAATGCCCGGACCTCTTAGCTGAGGCATCTGAGTAGCTAGGGGTGAGCCAACCCGAAATAGTGTGCGCTTAAATATCCCTCGGAGCAGCAACTGAGAGACGTTATTGGGATAGCACAAATAATGAAGCTTATTGTCTGGCGTGCTATCGTAGGAAAAGAGGGTTAGCTTTACTTCCAGAGGAGGAAGGGTGGAGGATTTTATCGACTGAACCGAAGAGGCAACCCCTACTGAGAAGGGAGGGAAGTATTGGCTCACAGGACAAAGTGGATTGTCGATCCTGCTTAGGGAAATGCCGCGAGGATAAGTTCGAAGGAGGAGAGAATGGATGTTAAACAAGTGCTAGAGAAAACTGCCGGTGAAGTTCCACAAAAGACGGCTGTTGTTCTTGGCTCACAAAGAGTTACTTATCACGAGTTAAATGAGGCCTCCAGCAGGGTAGCAAATGCTCTTATTGGGCTAGGCATGAAGAAAGGAGACCATGTGGCTATCTTAATGTCTTATAGCCCCGAATGGCTGATTAACTATTTTGGAATTGTTAAGGCTGCAGGCATAACAGTAATCCTCAATTCTATGCTTACAGCACCTGAGCTTGCTTCCCTCCTTCAAGATTCTGATTCTGAGATATTGCTAACGGAAAAAAAGTTTTCTCAACCGCTTGCCTCGTACTTGTCCACTATTCCATCGCTAAAACGTGTAATCGAAGTTGATAGCGATTCCTACGTCGAAATAATGGCGAACAGCTCTTCCATTTTACCAGTTATTGATATAGATGAAGAGGACGAGACGGCTATCGTATATGCCTTGGGGGTTCTAGGAAAACAAAATGGAGTTGTGCATACTCACGCCTCTCTTACTGGAGCTGTTGCTTTACTTTCATCGAGTATAGAGCAGGATAAGGCAGATGTTATAATAAATCCAATCCCTTTCTTCTACCTCTTGGGATTATGTGGTGCTGCACTTGGTTCGATTCTATGCGGGTCCACCATAGTAATCATCCCCCGTTTTACTCCTAGAGCTATCCTGGAGGCTGCGAATGAGGAAAGAGGTACGATTATTTGTGGTGTACCAGCTATGTATGAGGCCTTGGCGAGTATAGATGATAATGTTATCAAGAGTTATGCTCTCAGTTCGCTGCGAGTAGTATTCACAGGTGGAGCAAAGGCTTCTCCCTATCTCGCGAAAAGGCTTGAAGATAAGCTTGGTGTAACCTTTTGCGAAGCGTATGGCCTTACAGAACATCCAGTCGTTTCTTTGGGTACTACTCGTAACCGCAGACTGGGGACAGCAGGTAAGCCAGCTTGCGAAATCAAGATACTAGATGACAATGGTGCGGAAGTTCCTCAGTGTGAGATAGGTGAGGCAGTTGTTAAGGCTCCTTGCACAATGAAGGGCTATTATAAGATGCCCGACCTTACGTCCCAAGTTCTCAAGAATGGCTGGTTTTATACCGGGGATTTAGTCAGGTTGGACAAAGATGGCTATCTGGAATATATAAAGAAGAAATCGTCTATTATCGTAACCTCGGCTGGAATTAAGATTCAACCCACGGAGGTTGAAAGCGTGCTTCTGAGACACCCAAGTGTAGCTGAAGCAGCATATGTCGGCGTCAATCATCAGCATGGAGGACAAATACCAACAGCTTTTATAGTGCTCAAGGAAGGACAGAGTGTTACCAAGGGAGAAATACGCAATTTTTGCCTCCAGAGCTTAGCTGATTATAAATTGCCTCGTAAAATTGAATTTGTAGATAACATACCTAAGACTGGCTCGGGGAAAAATAGACAGGAGGCGACTCAAGGAGATGAAAAGAGCTGAAGCAGGAGGCCAAGAATGACTGAGCAAGATATTTTTGGACGTCTAAAGAAGCTTATAGTGGGACTACAGAAAGGCGGTGAAACAAAAATAGTTCCAGAAGCCTCATCTAGGTACGCTCTCGATGCTGATAGCTTAGATTTTATAGAGTTTATTGCAGCAGTGGAAGACACTTTTGGAATTGAAATCTCAGATGTGGATGTTGAAAAAATACAGACTGTCCAAGACACAGTTAATTAGATTGAATATGGGAGGGAACAATGATTGAAAGAAGAGTAGTAGTTACTGGCGTTGGCGCTGTTACACCTTTAGCCACAGGTGCGGAGCAATCCTGGCAGGCGTTATGTCAAGGCAAATCAGGAGTGGCAAGAATTACCAAGTTCGATGCCTCGAATTTTAGGGTGCAGATTGCTGCTGAAGTAAAGGACTTCAACCCTGAGGACTTTATGGATAAGAAAAAGGTCCGAAGGGCAGACCCATTTATTCAGTATGCCCTGGCAGCTAGTCGAATTGCAGTAGATGACTCTGTATTGGCTATCAATGGAGCTAATGCCAGTAGAGTAGGAATAGTGGTAGGCTCATGCGCTGGTGGCATGACCACTTATGAAAAAAACCTTGCTGCCCTCCGAGAAGAAGGCCCTGCCGGCGTTTCCCCCTTCTTTATCACGGGGTTCCTATCCAACATGGCAGCAGCGGAGATCTCCATGGTTTTCGGCGCCAAGGGGCCGAGCAAGTGCGTAGTTACCGCCTGTGCCACTGGAAACCACGCTGTTGGTGATGCTTTCAGGCTTATTCAGTATGGCGAGGCAGATGCCACGATTGCTGGAGGGAGCGACGCCTACATTATCCCCGTAGGCATTGCTGGTCTTGATATAATAGGAGCCATATCCCGAAGAAATGATGAGCCAGAAAAGGCCAGCCGCCCCTTTGATAAAAACCGTGATGGCTTCGTGATTGGCGAGGGTGCCGGGATTGTTATTTTAGAAGAAATGGAGTCAGCTATACGAAGAGGGGCTAAAATCTATGCTGAGGTTATTGGCTATGGCTCCAACATTGATGCCCTTCACGTAACAGCGCCTGACTGGGAAAATCAGGCAAGGTGTATCAAACTGGCTTTGAATGATGCCGGTATCCCTCCAGATGAGGTTGACTATGTCAATGCCCACGGGACATCCACTCCTCTCAACGATTCGTCTGAGACTAAGGCTATAAAGGCAGCCTTAGGGGAGCACAGCAGAAAGGTGCCTGTAAGTTCCAATAAATCTATGACAGGGCACTTGCTGGGGGCAGCAGGTGTAGTGGAATCTATTTTCACTGTCCTTACTATAAGGAACGGCATAATCCCACCTACCATAAATTATGATACTCCAGACCCCGAATGCGACCTGGATTATGTTCCCAATGTAGCCAGGAAAGCAGAGGTGAACACAGCTATTTCCAACTCCTTTGGTTTTGGTGGATTTAATGCCACGCTTATCTTCAGGAAGTTTAAGGACTAGCGCCCGATAAGCTTCTTGGGCAGACTACAAGCTTAGCATTCCAGCAGGTTGTTGCTATAATTAGAGTGGGATTCTACAATATATCCTGCGGGACATTATAGGTATTCCTGGGGCTGTAGCTCAATTGGGAGAGCGCCTCCCTTGCACGGAGGAGGTCAGGGGTTCGAATCCCCTCAGCTCCACTTTCTGCTAATATTATTAGCAAGTTGGAGTTGCAGGTTTTGATTTTCTGTTATATTTATTCTATACTTTCTAACTAGCGCAGGAAAACATGCCACAAAAAGGTACGTGGAAAGTTAAGACAGGATTGGCCCAGATGCTGAAGGGTGGGGTGATCATGGACGTGGTCAGCCCAGAGCAGGCTAAAATTGCCCAGGATGCTGGCGCCTGCGCTGTTATGGCGTTGGAGCGAGTGCCTGCGGATATTCGTGCTACTGGTGGTGTGGCCCGTATGGCTGACCCAAGCATAATTACAGCCATAATGGAAACAGTGAGCATACCAGTAATGGCGAAATGCCGCATCGGGCATTTTGTCGAAGCTCAAGTGCTGGAGGCATTGGGCATTGATTTCATTGATGAATCCGAAGTGCTCACCCCGGCTGACGAAAGCCATCACGTTTGGAAACATGATTTTAAGGTTCCCTTCGTCTGTGGCTGTCGTGATTTAGGCGAAGCGCTGCGTCGTATTGCTGAGGGGGCAGCTATGATTCGAACCAAGGGTGAAGCTGGGACAGGCAATATCGTTGAAGCCGTGAGGCATATGCGGGCTGTCCAGGATGAAATTCATAAGCTTCAGGTTTTGCCTGAAGAAGAGCTAGTAGCTGAGGCAAAAGCCCTTGGTGCTCCTCTAGAATTAGTAATGGAGGTACATAACACAGGAAAGCTATCCGTGGTAAATTTTGCCGCTGGCGGTGTGGCTACGCCTGCTGATGCCGCTTTGATGATGCAACTGGGTGCTGATGGGGTGTTTGTCGGCTCAGGCATTTTCAAGTCGAGTAACCCCGCAGCTATGGCGCAAGCTATTGTTAAAGCCACCACTCATTATCAAGACCCTGCCATTATCGCCGAAGTGTCCAAAGACTTAGGGATTGCTATGTCTGGCTTGGATATAAAGGCTATACCACAGCAAGAATTGCTAGCCTCCAGAGGATGGTAGACATTATCCCCGAATGCGAAAGGTAATTACTGACGAGCTAGAAGCGTTACTTGATATTTTACCACCCCATATCCATGAACTACTTTGCCACCAGCCCGACCATAGTGAGTTATTGGAGGTAGTCTTAGATTTAGGGCGCCTTCCCGAAGCCCGTTTTCCTCATCGAGAGCTGGTTCTTAACTCCAAAGAGGTAAATCAGTCTGATATTGACTATGTGGTGTCCCATGTTGGTCAGTTCACCGGGGATAACCGCGCTGGACTTGAACGCACCCTTCACCGCATTTCAGCCGTACGCAATAGAAACGGGCATATAATTGGCTTGACTTGCCGTGTGGGCAGAGCTGTATTCGGCACCGTAAAGATGATTCAAGACCTAATTGAATTGGGCAAGAATGTTTTGTTGTTAGGACGCCCAGGAGTGGGCAAAACAACCATGTTGAGGGAAGTAGCCCGAGTGCTAGCCGATGACTGCAAAAAACGTGTTATCGTTATTGACACTTCCAATGAAATCGCTGGAGATGGTGACATTCCCCATCCTGCCATTGGGCATGCACGGCGAATGCAAGTAAGTGCTCCCACTAGACAGCATGCGGTAATGATTGAAGCAGTGGAAAATCACATGCCTGAGGTCATCATCATCGATGAAATAGGCACCGAACTCGAAGCCCAGGCGGCTCGAACTATCGCTGAGCGTGGGGTGCAATTGGTGGGTACGGCGCATGGAAACACTCTGGAAAACTTAATAATGAACCCTACCTTGTCTGACCTCGTTGGTGGCGTTCAGACAGTTATCTTGGGTGATGAAGAGGCAAGGCGGCGCCATACACAAAAATCCATTTTAGAGCGCAAGGCACCACCTACCTTTGATGTGGTAGTTGAAATCGTAGATTATCATAAAGTAACCATTCATCCCAATGTAATTGATGCTGTAGATGCTACTTTGCACCAGCGACCTGTCCAAACAGAGGTTCGCTGGATGGACGAAAGTGGAGAGGTGAAAAGGGAGGAGATAATGCCAGCCCCCTCGCTAGAGCACAATCAAGGGCTCGCCCTGAGTGAAGCGAAGCAACTGGAAAGACCATTGCAGTTTTACCTCTTCGGCACTAACCGTTCCCGATTAGAACAAATTGCTAAGGAAAAGCAAAGAGACTTAAGAATCGCCACCAACCTCAAGCAAGCCGACCTTTTCCTTACCACGCGAAGTTATTACCGCCGTAAACCGCAGAAGATAAGGGATGCTGAGGCACTGGGCATACCAATCTATGCCCTCAAAAGCAATAATGCCACTCAAATGAGGCAATGCCTGGACACTGTTTACCCAATTATTGAAACGCACCCAGCCTATGTTCATCATTTGCAACATCTGTTAGCCAAGCATCATGGCTTCGAGCCCAATAACCAGCGCACGAAGCCTGCTGATAAGAGAAAATAGTAGCTAATAACTAGAATTGAGATAATCTTTGAGGCTATTTATCACATTCGAAGGTGGTGAGGGCTGCGGCAAGAGCACGCAGGCCAGGACCTTGTGGAGAAAGCTACACCAAGAAAACGTCCCAGCCATATTAACCCATGAGCCTGGAGGTACAGCTCTAGGCAATGAGATAAGGAGACTACTTAAAAAAAGACAAGGTAGCCGCATTTCGCCTCAAGCTGAATTGTTCCTTTTTGCTGCTTGCCGCGGTCAATTGCTAGCCGAGGTAATCCGTCCCGCTTTGGCGGAAGGCAGGGTGGTTGTCTGCGACCGCTTTGCTCATTCTACTCTCGTCTATCAGGGCTATGGGCGAGGGCTCGATTTAACTGTTATAGACACAATTAATAATCTAGCCACACAAAATCTCAAGCCAGATCTCACCATCCTTTTGGATACTCCCCCTGAGCGGGGATTAGCACGAAAACGTAGCTTAAAAGACCGTTTTGAGCTAGAGGATTTATCATTCCATCGCCGGGTGAGAGAAGGATACCTCAAGACAGCAGCAACTGACCCTGACCACTGGCTAGTGATAGACGCTTCTCTGTCTAAGAATAAGATTTCTAAGATCGTCTGGGAGAAGGTGAGCCAGCTATTATCCCCATCCTCACCATTACGAACCGAATCTCCTCTCCCTTGACGAGGGAGAATTAAGCTGAGGGTGACTAGCAAAAGTGTGCCAATCTCCTCTCCTCCCATCATTGCCAGGCACGACAGTGCCAAAACAATCTAGAAGAAACGAGATTGCTTCGTCGCTTACGCTCCTCGCAATGACAAAAAAGGGGACGTGTCATTGTGAGCCAAAGCTGCAAGCGAAGCGTGACAGCGAAGGTGTGGCAATCTCGGTGGCAGGGTGTTCAGGAGATTGTGGAGCTTGTTCCAAGCCGAAGCTCTGAGCCCTTCGCTTCCTGTCATTCTGAGG
>CAZQBR010000008.1:0-2129 GCA_964591975.1 uncultured Dehalococcoidales bacterium | reverse complement strand
TCTCACCGCTCAGGACAGGCTCCGCGAAGAGGCTAGCAAGGAACCCCCTCGAGTTTACTTTGGCTGTGCCTCACAATGACAAGAAGGCGGCAATGCCAAGGGAAGAAATTATGTGTCACTGATCATATAGACCAGTATGCAATTTCGCTACACCCTATTTTGTGCGATATACTTATACAGCATCTATGACTAAAGAAAGAGTAGCTGTGGCACTGAGTGGAGGGGTGGATTCCTCTGTGGCTGCTTTGTTGCTCAAAGAAGCCGGCTATGAAATTATGGGCGTGCATGCACATTTGTGGAACTCCTCAAGCTCAGAGCAACCCCAACAACAAGCTGAAGATATTTGCCGTATTCTGAACATCCCCTTTCACATAACAGAGTTGCAAAAGGAATTCGGCCTCTACGTAGTTGAGCATTTTTGCCAGGAATACAACCAGGGGCGAACTCCCAACCCCTGTATCACCTGTAATCAGCATATAAAGTTCGGCTTTCTATTAGATAAGGCACTCTCTTTAGGTGTTGATTACCTCGCCACAGGTCATTATGCCAGGATTGAGCATTCAGGCGATGGCTATCACCTGCTTAAAGCACAGGATATAAGCAGAGACCAATCTTACTTCCTCTATACCTTAACTCAGGAAAAACTCAGGCGCATTCTTTTCCCTCTGGGTAGATATACCAAAGCTGAAATTCAACAGATGGCAAAACAGGGTGGGTTGCCTACAACCACCAAGGCTAGCCAGGATATTTGCTTTATCTCCCCGAAGAATTACCGCGCATTTCTTGCTCAGCGTTTCTCGCCCAAGCCAGGAGATATTATAGATGCTGAAGGGAAGCAACTAGGCCACCACCAAGGAATAGCCTTTTACACCATTGGACAAAGGCACGGTTTGGGATTGGCATCAGGCAGGCCTCTCTATGTCATAAAAATAGAGCCGGAGCACGATAGGGTTGTTATTGGTGAGGAAAAAGAGCTCTACAGTTGCAAAGTTACCGCCAAGTCACCAAGCTGGGTAACCGGTAACTCACCAACTGAGCCAATCACCGTAACTGCTAAAATACGTTACAAATCAAAGGCAGCAGAAGCCACGCTATCCCCCTCCCTCCAACGCGACCCTGAACCCTTCCCTCATCGTCATTCTGAGGGAGGAGACAAAGCCCTGAGCATAGCGAAGGGGAAGCAGCCGAAGAATCTGGCTCAGGACAAGCTCCGTGAAGGGAAAGCAACCTACGACGTCTGCTTTACACAGCCACAGAAGGCGGTCACCCCAGGTCAAGCCATCGTGTTCTACAAAGGCAATGAGGTGTTGGGTGGTGGTATTATAGAAAATAAAAGTTAAAGAGCAAAAGTAAAAATGCAAAATGACAAGGCAAAATTCAAAAAGAGAAAACATCTTTCCATTTTGGTTTTGAGCTTTGGATTTTGAACTTTCACACGGATATGCGACAGCCACCGAACCTGACTCAGGAAGATAAACTTAAATCACAAGGCTATGACCTCATCGCTGGCATTGACGAGGCCGGACGAGGAGCTCTTGCTGGTCCGGTAGTCGCTGGCGCTGTCATCCTGCCCCGCCATAATTATCCCAACTGGCTTAAACTGGTTCGGGATAGCAAGGAATTAAGCTCTAAGAAGCGCGAATTCCTTTTTTACTTGATTCAAAAGGACGCTTTAGCTGTGGGCACTGGCATCATTGCCCCTGAAGTAATTGATTCCATAAACATTCTCGAGGCAACTAAACTAGCTATGGTGCAAGCTGTAGAAACACTGCCACAAGAACCACAATTTCTCCTTATTGATAGGCTAATTCTGCCCCAGTGCTCTACCCCTCAAATGGGGATAACTAGAGGCGATAAGCTATGTCTTTCCATCGCCTGCGCTTCCATCGTGGCCAAAGTCACCAGAGACCATATCATGGAAGAGCTTGGCAGGGTTTATCCTGGTTATGGATTGGCTAAACATAAGGGTTATGGAACAAGGGAGCATATTTCTCGTCTTCTACAACTGGGACCCTCGCAAATCCACCGTCTATCATTCGCCCCCATTAGAAATGCCATCGCAAGCCGAAGCTCCGAGCCCTTCGCTTCTTGTCATTCTGAGGGAGAGAAGCGACCGAAGAATCTCCTCT
>CAZQBR010000007.1:0-23241 GCA_964591975.1 uncultured Dehalococcoidales bacterium | reverse complement strand
GAGCAGCGGTTTCGTAAACCGCCGGTCGTCGGTTCGAATCCGACCGCTGGCTCCACCAAAGCTGGTGATAATTAGTTCCGGGCCGAAAGTTCAGAAAAAGAGGGGAAGAAATGAAAATTTTGCTGGTAAACGTTACGGAGGCAACAGGGGAGGTTTTTGATAGTGTTTTGCATGAGTGCTTCAAGAAGGTATGCAGGGACTCCACTGAGTTGACTATCAGGAGTATTAGTCCAGGTGTGGCCAGGCTGAGTGACCTGGCATATGCCTACAGTCGATTGCTCAATAGTAGAGAGTTTTGTGAAAGCGTCATAGAGGCTCAGCAGGAAGGTTTTGATGCTGTGGTCACAACCTGCTCTGGCGATGCCGGGGTGAGAGAAGCCCGTGAACTGGTGGATATCCCCATTATTGCTCCAGGAGAAACCAGCATACACTATGCCAGCCTTTTGGGCAGGACATTTGGGGTGGTCACCATGCAGGATCAAGGGGTTATTGAAGCATGGAGTGACCTTGTCTTCAACTCTGGCTTGCACAGTAAAGCCATTGCTAACCCGGTGCGGGGTGTAAATTTATCTAGCTATGATGCCGCTACCAAGGGCATGGCTGATACCAGTGTTATTGTCCGGGCTGTGGGGGAGAAAGCAAAAGAGCTAGTCAATGACGGAGCCGAGGTTATAGTGGTTGGCTGCAGCTTGTTTGGCCCTGTTTGCACTGCAGCCGGGTTCGTTAAGCTGGAGGGCGATGTTCCCATAGTGGATGTTATGACCATTAGCTTCAAGACGGCCGAATTCATGGTGGACCTTAAGAACTCTCTAGGCTTACCAGCGCTAAGCAGGATAGGAAGATACCAACGCGTGCCAGATAAGCATATCCAGCGTATAAGAGAGTACTTCGGTTTGGGCAAATAAGATTGGGTGAGGTAAAATGAGTAAACTTGTTGATAAATTACAACAGCTTTCCGAATCTTCAGTACCGTCTATAGGTTTTCATCCCACTGTTCATGAATCGAAAGGCTCAGCGATGTTACTTATGGTTGGCCTGTCAGGGGCAGATGTCAAAGAAGCCAAGGTTGCGGCTGATATCAATGCAGATGCTGTGTTGATGTTGAACCAAAGCTTTACTACTAAGCTTATTAAGCAAATGGCTGAAGCTGTGGGTGATATCCCACTGGGGGTATTTGTAAAGGGTATAAGCGAGAAGAAGATGAGCAAGCTTACAAGCTCTGGCTGCGACTTCATAGTTCTTGATGTGAAGATGCCAGCAATAGCATTACAGGAGGAAACGATAGGTAAATTTCTCATGGTGGAACCTTCGTTGGAACCGGGCTTGCTTAGAACCATTAACAGCCTTGACGTGGATGGTGTGTTTATCAATAGAGGTGAAGAGTCCTTTATTACCGTGGAGCGCCTTCTTATTTATCAAAGGTTCTGTGAGCTATTGAGTAAACCCCTCGTAGTAATTTTACCTTCTTCCGTCACAAGCGCCGAGCTCAGCAACCTATGGCAAATTGGGATAGATTGCGTTGTTACTCCCCCAGCTCAGTCAGAAGAAACACTCGCTGAGCTGAGAAGAATGATTGATAATTTGCCTAAAGAGGCCAAACGTCGCCGTGGCAAGGCGGGTGTGATACTTCCTCACTATGGTGGAGATGTGACCCTTGAAGAGGAAGAAGAAGAGGAAGAGGAAATTTAGCCTAAATTCGAGTTTGTTCAAGTAATTATGGAGAAAATGTTCAGCCATTCTCTGTGTCACCCTGAGCAAAGCGAAGGGCATTAAAGATTTCTCGGTCACGGAGTTTACCCTGAGCTGTATGAGATTCTTCGCGGAGCCTGTCCTGGTGAGCCAAAGCTCTGAATGGAGTGAAGAGGAGATTCTTCGGTCGCTTCGCTCCCTCAGAATGACAAGAAGTGAAGGGCTCAGAATGACAGCGGCGAAGGGCTCCCCAGGAATGACATCAGGTTAATAGTTACGTTATGGAGGCAAGCCTCAGCTTATTTTTGTTGTCAGCAGCAGGAATCTCCCTTACTGGGGTTATGTTGCCAGGCCCGATGACTGCTGCCACGATAGCCAAAGGTTGTGATGATAAAAATGCCGGCATCCTGATTGCGGTAGGACATGCTGTCGTTGAGATACCGCTTATAGCAGCAATTTACTTTGGATTTGGGCACTTCCTAAGTTCTCCACAGGTTGTAAGGGCTATATATGTTGTGGGTGGGCTGGCATTACTTTACCTGGGCTTTCGGATGTTTCGAACTGTAGGTAAATCACCTAATGAAGTAGGTGGCCTGCCTGCCAGTTCTTTTATCACCGGCATCGTGGTCACGGGCACCAACCCTGCTTTTTATGTATGGTGGGCGACTGTCGGCGTGGCTTTAATAGTTGGAGCTGCCAAGTTTGGGCTTGCTGGTATTCTATTATTCACTCTAGTACATTGGCCCTGTGATTTAGCCTGGTATGAATTTCTTTCTGCAGGCACATTTAAATCAAGGAAGTGGTGGACGAAGAGAATAGAGAAAACCGTATTTACAGTTTGCGCTTCGGTTTTAGTTGGCTTTGGTGTGTGGTTTTGTCTTTCTGTGGTTCTTTAAAGAGTTGGAGACTCAAGGAATACTTTGGGTTGCTTGGAAATACTTTCCCTCCGTCTTTATAGCCGGGGCGATAATCATCTTAACGTTGTGCATTTCTTTAATGGTCCGAGCACCGCAGACTCCCATGCTGGTGTGTAGAGCGCCAAGCAAGTTTTGGGTGCCGTCGGTAACAGAAGTAGGACCGAAGAGGATTTGCTCCAATGGAGCGCTAGTGCCCACTCTAATGCGTGTCCCTCTAGGCAATGCAGGATGAGGATGAGACATACCCCAATGATAACCTCTTCCTGGTGCTTCTATAGCTTGGGCTAGAGGTGAGCCAAGCATAACTGCGTCAGCGCCTGCCGCAAATGCCTTACATAGGTCACCACCAGTGCGGATGCCGCCATCGGTTATTACCGATACATATTGGCCGGTTTCTTTCAAGTGCCTTTCTCTGGCAGCAGCACATTCTATGGTAGCAGTTACCTGGGGAACTCCAACGCCAATCACTTCCCGGGTAGTACAAGCAGCTCCAGGGCCAACACCGACTAAAACGGCATTAATTCCTGTTCGCATCAACTCTAATGCAGCGCTATAGCTGCAACAATTGCCTACTATGGTAGGCAAGGATGTCATCTGGCATAGCTCAGGCAGAACGAGCCCTCGATAGCTCTTGGAGATATGCCTGGCTGTGGTGATTGTAGATTGCACTACTAGCACATCAGCTCCAGCATCGCCAGCAATAGGGGCTAATCGTTTAGTGTTGGCCGGAGTTATAGAAGCAGCACAGATGGCACCTGATTGCTTTATTGCTCTAATGCGTTCGCTAATGAGCTTTTCCTTGATAGGCTGGGAGTAAATCTTTTGAAGTAAGAGAGTAACCTTAGCATCGGGAGTTTGAGCAATTTCAGCTATGATTTCATCGGAGTTTTCATACCTTGCTTGAATACCTTCGAGGTTAAGAACGGCTAACCCGCCAAGCTTGCTGAATTTGATAGCGAACAGAGGGTTAACGACAGCATCCATGGCTGAGGCTAGGATAGGAGTGGAGAATGTAAGATTCCCCAGAGCAAAGCTTATATCTGTTTGGTCGGGGTTAATGGTTATGTCTCCAGGCACAAGTGCGACCTCATCAAATCCGTATGTTCGCACCATTTCCCTGAATTTTGGCTGAGGCATCTTTCTTCGCCTGGTAAGAAAAGTTGAAGTAAACTATACAAGCATGGTGGTCTTAAGTCAAGGCAATGCAGAAAAGGCTGCTATCAAGTATAATTACCAAGTTGTGTCTGCGCTTTATCTCATTGCTACCCCCATTGGCAACCTGGAAGATATTTCCTTACGTGCCTTGCGCCTTTTACGAGAAGTGCAACTTATCGCCGCTGAGGATACACGAACCACGCGACATTTGCTTAATGCCTACGATATAAAGACCCCTGTAACTAGCTACCATGAGCATAGTAAACATGCCAAGCTAGATTACTTATTAAGCCGACTTAAGGAAGGAGACGTGGCTTTAGTTTCTGAAGCTGGCATACCAGGGCTGAGTGATCCCGGTTACAAGCTTGTTGTTGCCGCTATTAGCTGTGGGATTCCTGTAGTACCAATTCCCGGGGGTTCAGCGGTGACCGCTGCCTTAGTGGTTTCTGGATTGCCTACTGACCAGTTTATTTATCTTGGTTTTTTGCCCCGTCGTCGTGGCAGGAGGCAACATCTTCTTAGTTCTGTAGTTGGCGAGACAAGGACTATGGTAGCTTTTGAAGCTCCACATCGCTTTAGGGAAACTTTAAGTGCTATACAGGAAGTCCTTGGAGATAGGCGATTGGCTGTGTGTCGTGAACTCACCAAAGTGCATGAGGAGATATTTAGAGGTAAGGTGAGTCAGGCGAGGGAGCATTTCATCGAGGCGAAAGGTGAGTTTACCCTGGTTATTGAGGGTAAGAATGAGGAAGAAGCTAAAATTACCGAAGAGATAGAAAAAGAGTTACGGGAGCTTTTTCAGCAGGGGGTTAAGGCTAAAGAGGCAACATCCCGAGTGTCCGAGGTTAGCGGCTTATCGAAGAAGAAGCTTTATCAAGCTTGGTTGAAGCTTAAGAAAGGAGATTAAAATGCGCCGTGGCTGCATTGCTGTAGAACAGGTACAATGTGATGGCTGTCATCGACTTATTAAACCAGGGGAGCGCTATCTAGTAATCAACGACGAAGGAGGCGAAAGACAACGTCTTTGCGTTGACTGCTGCTTGAGTCATGACTACGCTTCGTACACAGATGAAGGGGGAAGGAATATAATAACCTTTTTGCCCAAAAATTAGGTATTGTCAACTGTCACCACGAGGCACAAGGTGTCGGGATAATCTCCAACAAAGAAGGGGTTTCGTGTGATATGACCACATTTCCGCCTTGCTACGCTTAGAGTTATGGCTTATCCCAATGACATGAAGAGATTAATAGTTTACAATAATATGGCTTTTCTAGGGGGAGTTTTTTGACTGAGCGCATCCTTATAGCTGTTGCCTGGCCTTATGCAAACGGCCCCTTGCATTTAGGGCATATCACTGGGGCTTATCTGCCAGCGGATATTTTTGCTCGTTATCATCGTCTCAAAGGCAATGAAGTATTGATGGTTTCTGGCAGCGACCAACATGGTACACCGATTACAATTCGTGCTGAGCAGGAATCAACCACACCCCAAAAAATAGCGTCTAAATACCACCAACAGTTCCTCGATTGCTGGGAGAAACTGGGCATTTCCTTCGATTTATTTACCACTACGGACACTGCAAATCATGCTCAGGTTACTCATGATATATTTCTGGCGTTGCTCAGCAAGAACTATATCTACAGAGATAAGATGCTTCAGGCTTATTGTCCTAAATGTCAGCGTTCTCTTCCCGACCGCTATTTGGAAGGTACATGCCCTTACTGTGGCTTTCCTAAAGCGAGGGGTGATGAATGTGATGAATGTGGCAAGCCTTTAAATTCTTCCGAGCTTAAGAATCTCCATTGTTACCTTTGCTCCACCCCTGTTCGGTTCGAATCCTCCGAGCATTTTTTTTTACGCCTTAGCGCTTTTCAAGATAAATTGGAGGCGTGGATAAAGGAGCAGACCCACTGGCGGCGTAATGTGCTCTCTACCACGTGGAAATTTCTGGACGAAGGACTAAAAGATAGGGCTATAACTCGTGATTTAGATTGGGGGGTAAGTATACCGCAATCAGGCTTTGAGCATAAACGTATTTACGTGTGGTTTGAGGCGGTTATCGGTTATTTGTCAGCAAGTAAGGAATGGGCGAAATTACGTGGAGACGACTTGGCCTGGCGACCTTTTTGGCAAGATGAGACTAAAAGTTTTTACTTCCTTGGCAAGGATAACATTTTTTTTCATACCCTTGTTTGGCCAGCAATATTGATGGGTTATGGTGGGTTAAACCTTCCCTATAATGTTCCAGCCAATGAATTTTTGACTATTGAGGGCAGGAAATTCTCTACCAGTCGTGGTTGGGCAGTTTGGCTTCTTGATTATCTGGAACGATATGAGCCAGACCCTTTGAGATATGCTTTAGCAGTGAACATGCCTGAGACTGGGGATAGCGATTTCTCCTGGCGTGAATTCTTTCGGCGCAACAATAATGAACTGGTAGCTACCTATGGTAATCTGGCTCATCGCATTCTTACCTTTGCTTATCGCAATTTCGATGGAGCTGTACCCACACCAGGTGAGCTTGATGAACAAAGCCAAGAGTTGTTCTATAAATCTGAGCTTACCTTAGATAAGGTGGATAAGTTGCTTTATCATTGTAACTTTAAAAGGGCACTTGGAGAGGCTATGTCTTTGGCCCAGGAAGCTAATCGCTATCTTGATGAACAAGCTCCATGGAGAACAATTAAGGAAAAACGACAGGCATCGGCTAAATCTGTCTATACTACTCTGTCTGTATTATCAGCTTTGAAAACTATTTTATATCCCTTCCTCCCATTTAGTTCTAGAAAGCTCCATTCTTTCCTCGGTTTTGATGGCAGTGTGGAAGGAGCAGGTTGGAAATTTCAATCATTACCTCCGGGACAGGAACTTCGCCAGCCACAGCCGCTATTTGCCAAGCTAGATGACAGCATTATTTCTCAGGAAACTAGCCAACTCGGCTCTGTATTTGATTGGTAGCATTCTTTTGCCATCCTGAGTGATAGCAAAAGAGCTTATCACGGAAGTTCTTAACTTTGGCTCAGAATGATAGAAGCAAGGAAGGAACCACGAATAGTAGAGCGGCAGAAGACGAATAGCAAACTCAACTATCAAAATGCAAAAGGAAAAATGGCAGAGCAAAATTCAAAAATGGGTAGATGAAAGCGTCTGCAACCTTAATTCTGAACGTTGATTGGTAACTTTGCTCTTTTATCTTTGAGGTTTTGGTGCTGTTTAGAATTTAGCCCCTATCTAGGGCTCACATGCGACTATCTCACGTGTCTCGTTTAGCCCGATGTCGGCTGTGGCGTTAGCCCTTTGAATAACTTGTTAAGTTCGGGTTCCTCCAGGGTTTCATGAGCAAGTAGCCCTTGAGCTAGCTCTTTTAGTTTTGCTTTGTTCTCGGTTAGGATTTTCTTAGTAGTATTGTATGCTTGCTGAATGATGTTGTATACCTCTTCATCAATCTCTTGAGCTACCTTCTCCCCATAGTCTCTTTGCTCACTGATCTCACGACCTAGAAAGACGAGTTCTTGCCTTTGCCCGAAGGTTCGCGGGCCTAATTTATCGCTCATTCCATATTCGGTAACCATTTTCCTGGCTAGCTTGGTTGCTTGTTCTAAGTCGTTTTGTGCCCCCGTAGTTACTTCCCCAAAGGTGATTTCCTCAGCAGCGCGCCCACCCAGACTCACTGCCAATCTATCATCAAATTGAGACTTAGTCCAGAGATGGCGGTCTTCAGTTGGCAGAAAACGTGTCCAGCCTCCTAGCACTCCCCGAGCAATAATGGAGATTTTATGCACAGGGTCAGCATTAGGCAACATCCTGGCAGTCAAGGCATGGCCACTTTCGTGGTAAGCAATTATTTCCTTTTCTTTAGCAGTTATTACCCGACTTTTCTTTTCTGGCCCTGCGATAGTACGATCGGCAGCGTCCTCAAGTTCCTTTAGCGTGATATCCTTACGGTTGCGTCGGGCAGCTAAGATGGCTGCTTCATTAATTAAGTTAGACAGATCAGCACCGCTGAATCCTGGTGTTTCTTTAGCTATTGTTTCCAGGCTAACTTTTTTAGCTAGCGGCTTGCCCTTGGCGTGTACTTCCAAAATAGCCTTGCGGCCATTTATATCAGGTAAATCAATGACGATATGGCGGTCAAAGCGGCCAGGCCGTAGCAGAGCTGGGTCAAGGATGTCGGGACGGTTAGTGGCAGCTATGACAATGACACTAGTGCTGGTATCGAAGCCATCCATTTCAGCCAAAATTTGGTTTAAAGTTTGCTCTCTTTCATCATGCCCTCCACCTAAACCAGCGCCACGATGTCTGCCCACGGCATCAATCTCGTCGACGAATACCAGGCATGGTGCGGTACGCTTGGCTTGTTCAAAGAGGTCTCTCACTCTGGCAGCACCGACTCCTACAAACATCTCCACAAATTCGCTACCACTGATAGAGTAGAAAGGCACCTTGGCTTCTCCCGCTATAGCTTTAGCTAATAAAGTCTTGCCTGTTCCTGGCGGTCCTACAAGGAGCACACCTCGAGGGATGCGCCCCCCCAAGCTCTGGAATTTCTCGGGGGATCTAAGAAACTCAACTACCTCTTGAACCTCTTCCTTCGCCTCGTCAGTTCCAGCGACGTCAGCAAAAGTCACCGTGGGTTTATCGCCAGCACTTAATCGTGCTCGGCTTCTGCCAAAGCTGAAGGCTTGAGAACCAGCCCCACGGGCTGAGCGAAAAAGGAAGTAGAATAGCGCTCCAATCAATACAATCGGCAAAATGATTGTCAGAGCTATCGTTCCCCAATCGATGCCACTAGCTTGTGCGTCAATTTTTACTCCATTTAAGTCCACCCCTCCCTCTTTTAGCCACTCCCGCAATTTAGGATAGCTATCACCAAAACCAGCCTTAATTATAGCCTTGTCATCTTTCAAGCCGATAATGTTACCTTTGTTGTCCAGCACGATGGTGTCAACTTGCTCTTGCTCCATTTTACCAATGAATTCTGAAGTCGCTATTGTCTCAGGGCCGCTAGGCCGCACAAAGGCAAATATTGCTACCATTGCCACTATTAACAGTATCAAGTAAAAGAAGGGATTATGCCACCATTTCGATTTCATACTCTGTTCACTCCTATTATATCAGAGATGTTGCAAAACTAAAAAATCGACCTCCGCTTTACTACATCTTGAGTTTAACTCAACAACAGAGACGAGGGGAGAAGGCTCTTCATTATCAAAGCGATAAGCACGCTCCACCTGCCACTATAACCTTTCCTTCCCTCTTAAGCCAAGGAAAGAGGCTCCTCCACTTCCCAAGTCCAGAAAGCAGGATAGAATACCTTTCTTGATTTCCTTTAAACCCCTGATGGTTCAAGATATAGCGCAAAGTATGGGAGGCAGAATTACTCCCTCATTCCTAGTTAGATACTAAGCCACACCCTTTCTCACATGTCTTCAGAGGTTCTAATAAGGAGAAGGATGTAAACTCCCTTATAGGGAATACCTTTGGGCGGCGTTCCTCTTCTTCAGCTTTCTGCCAAACCTCCGTTATAACAAGAATACCAGCTTGTTTCAACCAGTATTCAACAACAACTCAGCTTCATGCTGTTGCTTTTCAACCCAAGGGGGTGTATATTATTTAGGTGAGGGGGCTTTGGAAATGCCAGAAGTAGAAATTGGCACGGTAACAGATTACTTTGCTAAGCCAGTAGTGGCTGGTATTGAGCTAAGCGGCGTATTGAAAATGGGCGATAAAATCCATATCAAAGGCAGCACCACAGATATGGAGCTCGTTGTCGAATCTATGCAGATCGATCGCGTTGATATCCTTGAAGGGAAGCCTGGTGACCTCACCGGCATAAAAGTTCCTGATAGGGTAAGACGGGGCGACAAGGTTTACAAAGTTACTGAATAGTCTTAATCAAGTTTGCCATTTCGATAGCGCTTACTGCGGCAAGAAAGCCCTTGTTGCCTTCTTTGGTTCCAGCTCTTTGGATAGCTTGCTCCAAGGTATCGGCAGTAATTATTCCATAGATTACTGGCAATCCACTATCCAGGCTCACTTTACTAATGTTCTTAGTTACTTCGGAAGCTACATACTCAAAATGTGGGGTCTCGCCGCGAATCACTGCGCCAAGGCATATCACAGAGTTATATTGTTCACTCTGTGCTAACTTTTTGGCTATGAGAGGAATCTCAAAACAACCTGGAGTCCAGGCAATATTTATGTCCTTTTCCTCAACACCGTGACGCAATAAAGCATCTCTTGCTCCTTCAAGTAGCCTGGTGGTTATGAACTCGTTAAAGCGGGAAACAACCACAGCAAACTTAAGGCCTTTTCCTATTAAGATTCCTTCATAATGCTTAGCCATCAATCACCTCCAACTAGTTAAATTCTAATGCTCAAATTTCTAAATCCTGAATAGTCAGGCTCTTGGGTTTAGGATTTAGCATTTTTTTCCTGTATGCCTAGAAGATGCCCCAGCTTCTTTTGCTTGGTTTCTAAATAGCGGGCGTTATAGGGGTTGAGTGGGGCTATCAATGGCACTGTCTCTACTATTTTAAGCCCATAGCTTTCTAGCCCGATTACCTTTTTGAGGTTATTGGTAAGCAGTCGAATATTATGTAAACCTAAATCGGCTAAAATCTGGGCGCCCACTCCATAATCTCTCAAGTCAGGCGGGAAACCTAAAGCTACATTAGCCTCCACAGTATCCATTCCTTGGTCTTGCAGAGCATAGGCACGAAGTTTGTTATGAAGTCCAATTCCCCTTCCCTCCTGCCTCATGTAAAGGAAAACGCCTCGACCTTCTTTAGCTATGCTTTGCAAAGACATTACAATCTGATCACCACAATCACATCTCAAACTGCCAAAGACATCTCCCGTAAGGCACTCACTGTGGACGCGCACTAGTACTGGCTCGTCACCTGATATGTTGCCTTTGACTAAAGCAATATGCTCGTTGGCATCAACGCGACTTCTATAAGCTACAGCTATAAACTCTCCATACTTGGTGGGAAGCTTGGTCTCAGTTACTTTTTGTACTAGCTTCTCATGTCGATAGCGATAAGCAATCAGTTCAGCGATAGTTATGATATTTAAATCATGCTTAGAGGCCATAGCCTCAAGCTCGGGTAAGCGTGCCATAGTACCATCTTCATTCATGATTTCGCATATAACACTGGCAGGATAGAATCCAGCTAATCTAGCTAAATCCACACTAGCTTCAGTATGCCCTGCCCTTGCTAACACTCCACCTTCCCTAGCCCGAATAGGGAATATATGCCCCGGCCGAAGCAAATCACTTGGTTTAGTACTAGAATCAAGCACCGTTCTTACAGTTTGTGCTCGATCAAAGGCAGAGATGCCAGTAGTCACCTTGTCCTCTGCCTCAATGGATACGGTAAAAGCAGTGGAATGTCGTGAGGTATTGTTCTGGACCATCAGTGGTATTTCTAATTCATCAAGCCTTTGTCCAATGATAGGAAGGCAAATCAGCCCTCTGCCGTGCTTAGCCATAAAATTTATAACCTCGGGGGTGGCCTTCTCCGCAGCTATGACCAGGTCTCCTTCATTTTCACGAGACTCGTCATCAACGATGATGACAAACTTACCTGCTTTTATATCTTCAATTGCCTTTGGGATAGTAGTTAACATTATTTGAACTTCTCCTCTGCAAATCCATATTCCTTGAGAATATCGAGAGTTAAACCCTGCCTTCCCCCGTCCTTAAGCCCTTCCACATACTTAGCTATCACATCTGCTTCTAAATTGACCACATCTCCGGGCCTCCTGCTGCTTAAGGTTGTATGCTCCAGAGTATAAGACACCAGAGACACAGTGAAAGAAAAGTCATTTCTGCCAGTAATGGTAAGGCTAACACCATCAATCGCGATAAAGCCCTTATTCACTATGTAGGGCATTAGTTCGGCTGGCGCTGAAATCCTCATGACACGGGCAGCTTCTTCAGGAGTTATCGTCATTATCTCTCCTGTATTATCAACGTGGCCTAATACTAGATGGCCGCCAAGGCGCCCGCCTACTACTAGTGCTCTTTCTAGATTTACTTGATCACCATAGTGAAGTCTACCCAAATTACTGCAGCGTAATGTCTCAGGCATGATATCAACGCTAAAGCTATAGTTATTCAAGGAAGCAACCGTCAGGCAAACTCCATTAACAGCCATGCTATCGCCCACCTTTGTTCCTCCAAGCACTTCACAGGCCTCGATGGCTAGCCTGTTTAAGCTTGTTTCCCTAACTAAGCCAATTTCTTCCACTATCCCAGTGAACATGCTATAACACCCAAAAAAATCTACGATTTTTGTGGGACCCCCCTTTCCACATAGCCACTGACTAATATAGCATCGTTGAAATTCTCAATCTTAACCTGATTGAGACGCAGAGCTTCGGCTATATTATAAACTCCGTTTCCTCCAACTGCGCTCTTGGCTTCTTTACCACCAATAACAATTGGAGAAATGAAAGCTAACACTTTATCCACCAAGTGATGGTCAAAAAGCGAACCAAGAAGTTTGCCTCCTCCTTCTACCAAAATACTAACTACCTCTCGTTTACCCAACACTTTCAATAATTCCTCAATATTTACCATGCCCTCCTCACTTGGCAATTCCAGCACTTCAGCGCCTGCTTGGGTGAATTCATCCTTTCTTTTAGGGTCGAAGGGTTCCACTACAGCAAGCAAAACTTCCCCTGGTTGCTCAAAGATATGAGCATTCAGTGGCACCTTTCCCTTGCTATCAACGATTAGGCGCAGCGGTTGCCTCTTTCTCATGCCACCTTTGCCACCACACCCTCTGGCAGTGAGGTGAGGGTTATCGATAAGGACGGTATTTACTCCTATCATTATTGCATCAACAGTATGTCGTAAGGTATGTACATGCTTCCGTGCCTCATCATTAGTTATCCACTTAGAGTCGCCAGTTTTAGTAGCAATCTTGCCATCAAGGCTCATGGCAAATTTAGCCATAACAAATGGTGAGCCCGTGGTAACATGCTTAATATAAGCCTCATTTATTTCGTAAGCCTCCTGTTGGTATGCACCTACATAGGTCTTGATACCCGCTTCATTTAGCTTGCTCACTCCATGTCCTGAAACCAGCGGGTTTGGGTCAAGCAATGCTATATGTGTTTCTGAGATGCCAGCAGTAATTATGGCTTGAGTACAGGGCGGGGTACGCCCAACATGGCAGCAAGGCTCCAGGGTAACATATATAGCAGCGCCTCGTGCCTTATCTCCAGCTTGACGAAGTGCCATTATTTCAGCGTGCTCTGAACCGGCAGGCTGTGTATATCCCATGCCTACAGCAAGCCCATCTTTAACCACTACAGCCCCTACGGCTGGGTTGGGACTGGTATATCCTGTGGCTAATCTAGCTAAGGAGAGAGCGCATTCCATATAATCTCGAGGGGGCATTAACATCTACTTCTCCTTAATAAATTCCTTATAATATCTAGTAGCTGTAGGTTCACTTTGCCCCTGGTATTTACTTCTCAAACCAACCGAACCGTAAAGCCTTTCCACAGGAGAAGTCAAGCGTAGGAAAGAGATTTGGCCGATCGCCATCTTATAGTATAGGGTTACTGGTAATTTGGCCACATTGGATAGCTCAATGGTAAGGTGTCCGTGCCACCCGGGATCAACATAGCCAGCAGTAGAATGAATCAAAAGGCCAATCCTGCCTAAAGAACTCTTGCCTTCGAGTCGGGCTACAATATCATTTGGTATGGTAATCGATTCTAAAGTGCTAGCCAAAACAAATTCCCCTGCATTCAAGAGAAATGGCTTATCCTCGCTGATTTCTACTGGCTCGGATAAGCCATCTGTATTTTGCCTGACATCAATATAGAAGGGGGGTCGCCAGGTTTTGAAAACAAGAAGCTTGTTATCGAGATGGATGTCGACGCTTGCTGGCTGAATACAAGTTGAATCCAAAGGTTCGATAACTATTCTGCCCTTAGCCATCTCTTCTTTAATTGTCCGATCGCTAAGTACCATGTGGTTAGCATTGTAGCATTGGCCTTAACAAAGTGCAAAATGGACTTTACCTCGGGAAGCGAACTAAATAGAGGTATTGCTCATTACCGTGTATAATGAATATTGAGGGGATGAAAGTATTTTGAGGAGTCCGAACGTATGTTGCATCTAGCAATAGGGGATTGGAGCTATGGAATTTGCTCTTAATAGCTTAGTTTTGCTAGCTCTGCTGGCATTAGCATTTTGATTAAGGCTGAGGCATCTTTGCTCAGCTAGCATGGAGATTGTTAAAAGATTTTGTGAGCACGGCGTAGTAAAGGAAAAAAGGGTGAAGAGTTTAGAAGTGGAGGGATTTTATCCCAAGCCTAAGTATCCCCCTTTAAGGCGTGATCCTCAAATCAAGACTTTGTCTTAGCTTCTGCAAATGGATTTCATTCTCCAAACAAAGGGGGAGAAATGACGGTCAAGTAGGATATTACCTTAATGAACAATCTATAAAGCAGGGTGACGAAGTAGTGAAAATTACTTGTTACCAGGCCAGGAAAATGGATAAAGCTTTCAAAATCATTGACCATACTGCTGATGTTGGTGTCATCGCCTTTGGGGCAGATGTCAAGCAACTCTTCTCTAATGCTGCTCTGGCTTTGTTTAGCCTGATCACAGATACTGAAAGCATTGCGGAGAAACTGCAACGTGACTTGAAGATAAATAGCGATGGTAGAGATAACTTGCTTGTAGAATGGCTTAACGAGCTTATTTATCTCTTTGATGCTGAGCAAACTCTGTTCAACAGGTTTGAAATTGAAAGTCTGAGTCATAAGCAACTTAAGGCTACCTGCTATGGGGAGAAATTTGACCCTTCGAGGCATAAGATAAAAACCGGGGTAAAGGCAGCTACATATCATATGTTAAAGGTGGATAAGAATAACGACGGTTATATGGCACAGGTAATCTTTGATGTTTAGGATTTAGGATATGACAGGATGGCAAGGGCAACTTATTAAGATAGACGATTATCGGTGGCAGATTCCCCAGAGCTACAAGCTGGGCATGAAGGTTCCTGGCTTAATTTATGCCAGCGAGGCCATGTTGAAATCTATACGTGAGGAACAAACACTGGAGCAAGTTGCAAATGTTGCCTTTCTCCCCGGCATAGTAGGTTATTCTTTTGCCATGCCAGACATCCATTGGGGCTACGGTTTTCCCATAGGCGGAGTGGCGGCAATGGATATCGAAAATGGTGTAATTTCCCCTGGTGGAGTAGGTTACGATATTAATTGCGGTGTCAGGTTATTGCGCACCAATCTCCATGAAGTTGAAGTAAGACCTAAGATTAAGCAGCTTATTAATGAGTTGTTCGTTAATATACCATCGGGTTTAGGCTCTGAGGGCAAAATAAAGCTAAGCCGGAAAGAGATGGAGCAATTGATGGTTGAAGGAGCCAGGTGGGCAGTGAGACATGGTTTAGGCTCTAAGGAAGATTTAGATGTTACTGAGGGGGGTGGATGCATAAAGGATGCTGACCCAAGCAAGATAAGTGATAAAGCGGTTAAGAGGGGCATGCCCCAAGCAGGCACATTAGGCTCAGGAAATCATTTTCTTGAGGTTCAGGTAGTGAAGGAGATTTTTGAACCTATTATAGCTAGTGCCATGGGTATCACTGAAATAGGTCAGATATTAGTTTTAATTCACACTGGCTCTCGCGGCTTTGGGCACCAAGTATGTACTGACCATCTACGTGTCATGGAGGAAGCAGCGTCAAGGTATGGAATAAAGCTTCCTGATCGTCAACTTGCTTGCGCTCCTATAGAATCGCAAGAGGGTAAAGACTATCTAGCTGCTATGGCGTGTGCCGCTAATTATGCCTGGAATAACCGGCAATGTATTGCTCATTGGGCCAGGGAAAGCTTCTCTAAAGTCTTTGGCAAAAACCCAGAAGAGCTTGGTATGAGGCAGGTTTACGATGTTTGCCACAACATCGCCAAAATAGAAGAGCATACGATAGGAGGCCGCCAGCTTAAGCTTTGTGTCCACCGCAAAGGAGCCACCAGAGCATTTCCAGCGGGACATAAGGATGTTCCTGAGAGGTATAAAGAAACAGGCCAACCTGTGCTTATCCCCGGCGACATGGGTCGTTGCTCTTTTGTTGCTGTGGGCACCCAGAAAGCTATGGAGGATACCTTTGGCTCCACTTGTCACGGCGCTGGCAGAGCGCTGAGTCGTGGTGCTGCTAAGCGAAGCTTGAGGGGTAGGGATGTGATGCGAGAATTAGAGGAAAGAGGCATTACTATTAAGGCGGGGAGCATCCCCTCGCTGGCTGAGGAAGCATCCCAGGCTTACAAAGATGTCACCCAAGTAATTGATGTTGTTCACGAGGCTGGCATTTCTAAGAAAGTAGCCATGGCTGTTCCTCTGGGCGTTATTAAGGGCTGAATGTTGTTTGCCATTCTGAGCTTAGCGAAGAATCTCATATGAAGCAAACTATAATAAAGCTTCCACCTCCCCATCTGAAGGGCAAGATGTCCCTAGAAGAGACTATCGCTAGCCGTAGGTCAGTTCGAAGATATCACGCAGAGTCGTTAACTCTTTCCCAGCTATCTCAAATACTCTGGTCGGCTCAAGGCATAACCGGGACTGGAAAGCTCAGGGCAGCACCCAGTGCTGGAGCTACTTACCCTTTGGAAGTTTTTGCGGTTATTGGCAAGCAAGGTGTCATTGCGAGTGGGGCGAAGCAACCTCAAGAAGAATTGCAGGCTGGCATTTACCACTACGACCTAGATTCTCACTCATTAAGCTTGCACCTGCGGGGCGACTTAAGGCGAGATTTAGCCAAGGCAGCCCTGGACCAGGGATTTATTATCGATGCCCCGGTGGATATCATTATTTGTGCTCTTTATCCCAGGACTTCTTATACTTATGGTAGGCGTGGTGAAAGATATGTTCATATGGAGGTAGGACATGTGGGGGAAAATATTCACCTTCAGGCTGTAGCTCTGGGTTTGGCTACAGTCGAGGTTGGAGCCTTTGACGACGAAGAGGTAAGAAAGATTTTGGGAGTGGAAGAGCAGATTAAGCCCTTATATATAATGCCTTTGGGCAAACCTAGATAAAGAGCAATAAACTAAAAAAGGCTGTTTAAAAATGTAGTTGCCCAATTTATTGGGCGATCGTGCTTGATGAATCAGGCAACTACAAAATCTGGGGTGAGGTTTCCAGAATGCCCAAAATTGTTGCCTGTCATTCTGAGCAAAGCGAAGAATCTGGATCCTTCGCTTGCCCCTTCGCTCTGCTCAGGGCTTCGGCTCAGAGTGACAAAATAGACAATCTTTGTAAAGAGAAATTAAGAAAGGAGCTAGCATGAAGGGTCTAAAAATACTAAGCACCAAAGAATGGGCATTGAGCCATAGCCTTATTATTGGTGGACTTATCCTGCTTAGCGTTGGCCTGGCCCTAGGTCCAAGCCGTTATGTGGGAGGGTCAATTGGCTTAATCATCGCTGGTATCTGATGCTTCGTTGGTGGTCTTTGCTTCGTATTCAAGTATGCCTTTGGAAAGCTAGCAGCCAAATAAAAACATAGGTCATGAGATTGGAGCTTTCTTACACCCTGAACTTTTCAACCTTTGCGGAGTGTCGAATCATTTGGGTGGACAGAGTGGGCTTAATCACTTTTTCGCTTTGTCAGCTTGCTTTGTTAGCCAGTACTCGATACTGTCTGCCAAAGCCAGCCAGCTAGCTTCAATGATATTGGTTGAGCTGCCTACTGTCCTCCAACGCTCCTGGCTATCACTGGATTCGATGAGCACCCGCACCTGGGATGCAGTGCCAGCAGCTTCTTCAAGTATACGCACCTTGTAATCGGTAAGGGTAACACCGGTCAAATCAGGATAGAACTGAATTAAAGCTTTACGCAAAGCTTGGTCAAGTGCATTGACTGGACCATCACCCTCAGCAGCTGTATGCACTGTCTCATCACCTACCTTGACCTTGATAGTGACTTCTGATAGTAGGGCTTCCTGACTTCTGCTGCTGGGGAGACGGCGACGTTTCTCCACTACTACCATAAAATCAACTAGCTCAAAAGGTGGCTGATAGTTGGGCCGGGCGCGGCGAAGCAAGAGCTCAAATGATGCTTCAGCGCTATCATATTGAAAGCCCTGTTTTTCTAGTGACTTAATTTGCTGCAGCACATTTTCAATTTCCCCGCTTCTGGGAATGGGTATCCCTCGCTCTCTAGCTTTGTAGAGGATGCTTCCCTTCCCCGCTAGCTCGGAAATGACGACACGAGGGCGATTGCCAACTAGGTCTGGATTTATATGCTGATAACTATCCTCCCATTTCGCTAAGCCAGAAACATGAGTCCCTCCTTTATGGGTAAAGGCACTAATACCCACGTAGGGAAGACGGTCGTAATGAGGTAAGTTAGCTAGCTCCGAAATATATCGGGAGATACTGCTAAGTTCGCTTAACTGCTCCTGTGTAACACAATCAATGCCCATCTTGAGTTTCAAAGTTGGTATGATGGAGCAAAGGTTAGCATTGCCACAGCGCTCACCGTAACCATTAATTGTCCCCTGAACCTGAATAGCTCCTGCTTCAACAGCAGCCAGCGAACTAGCTGCAGCAAGCCCAGCATCATCATGAGCATGAATGCCCAAAGGAACAGGGGTTGCTTTTTGCACTGCTTTAATAGCTTCTACTATCTGTGGAGGCAGAGTACCACCGTTGGTATCGCAAAGAACTATGCACTCAGCACCAGCTTTAGCAGCACTGGTCACTATCGCAAGGCTGTACTCAGGATTTGTTTTATAGCCATCAAAAAAGTGCTCGGCATCGAAGAAAACCCTGAGTCCATTCGATTTTAGGTAACTTATAGAATCCGTAATCATGCTTAGGTTCTCTTCCAGTGTGGTTTCTAGAACTTGAGTTACTTGCTTGTCCCAGGCTTTTCCTACAATGGTGACAACTTTGGTTTTAGCTCCAGACAGGGCTTGGAGATTAGCATCTTCGTCTGCTATGTGACCCACACGTCTAGTGCTACCAAAAGCAACCAACGTTGCATGGGACAAGTTCAAGTTCTGTGCTCTAGTAAAGAACTCAGTATCCTTGGGATTAGAGCCTGGCCAACCACCTTCGACGAAATCAATGCCCAACGCATCCAGTTTCTGAGCGATCTTCAGCTTATCCTCAGCAGAGAAAGAAATTCCTTCCTGTTGGGCACCGTCTCTTAAGGTTGTGTCATAGAGCTGAATTATTGACATTTTATTCTTTGACCGATTAAATCTCCCATCTCCTTCGTTCCTACCTTGATTTTGCCCTCTGACATTATATCGTAAGTTCTATAGCCTTGTTCCAAAGTAACTGAAACGGCATTTTCTATGGCTTGAGCTTCAGTTTCCAGTTCAAAGGAATAGCGGAGCATCATGGCCACACTCAAAATAGTAGCAATAGGATTGGCCATATTTTGCCCTGCTCGACCAGGAGCGCTACCGTGAATCGGTTCATACATACCAAAAGTTTTCCCCTTGGGAATCCCAGCCAAGCTGGCAGAAGGCAGCATTCCCATGGAACCAGCTAGCATTGAAGCCTCATCGGTAAGAATGTCGCCGAACATGTTTTCCATAACCAAAACGTCAAATTCGCTAGGGTGCTGAATGAGCCGCATGGCACAAGCATCAGCTAACATATGCTTTAGCTCAACATCAGGGTAATCGGCAGAAATCTCTATGGCAATCTGCCGCCATAATCGAGATGATTGGAGGACGTTAGCTTTATCCACCGAGATTAGTTTTTTACCACGGCTACGGGCTAACTCGAAGCCAACCCTTAATATGCGCTCAATTTCCGCTTCGGAGTAAGCCAGGGTATCAACTACTTGCCTCCCTTCCGGGGTTTGCCACTGTTTTTTAGGTTGGCCAAAGTAGATTCCTCCAGTCAGTTCCCTAACCACTACTAAATCAACTCCTTGTATTACTTGTGGTTTGAGGGAAGTAGAATTAACCAGCATAGGGGAAACCTTTACGGGGCGCAGGTTAGCAAACAACCCCAATCGCTTACGCAAAGCTAGAAGCCCATCTTCAGGACGGACTTTGGCTTGTGGGTCATCCCACTTGGGTCCGCCAACAGCTCCTAACAACACAGCATCACATTGGCTACACATATTTACTGTTTCCTCATCAAGAGCTGTGCCATAGGTATCTATGGCAATGCCACCCACTAGACCATTACGGAAGCGAAAGTCATGCCCAAAAGTTTCACCCACAACTTGCAAAACTTTTATTGCCTCGGCTACAACCTCGGGACCAACACCATCACCAGGTAAAACTGCTATATCAAATTCCATACCTATTCCCCCATTCTTCGTTTGTCATTCTGAGCTGCTGTTTGCCATTCTGAGCTGCTGTCTGCCATTCTGAGCGCAGCGAAGAACCTCGGAGACCCTTCGTTATCACTCAGGGTGACAGTTAAACACCTTGCAATCTGCTTCTAGTATATTCGATTAGCCCACCAGAGGCTATGATTCCCATCATAAATTCAGGGTAAGGTTTAGCCGTAAATTTCTTGTGTTTGGAAACGTTGTTAATTTCACCGCAGGATAAATCGACCTCTAATATATCACCAGCTTCTGTTTCATTCACCGCTTCATCACATGCTAAAAGGGGCAAGCCAATATTAATGGCATTGCGGAAGAAAATGCGGGCAAAGCTTTGAGCGATAACACAGGAAATACCACAAGCTTTTATTGCCAAAGGGGCATGCTCCCTTGAGGAGCCACAGCCGAAGTTGGCAGAAGCCACTATGATATCTCCAGGCTCGACTTTAGAGGCGAACTCAGGATTGATATCCTCCATGCAGTGCTTCGCTAATTCGCTGGGCTCGGAAACATTAAGGTAGCGCGCTGGAATGATGACATCGGTATCAACGTTACTTCCAAATTTGTTGTGAACCTTGCCTTTTAGCATTGAGCAGTAATTCTCCTTCATCTAAACAAAGCATTTGGCCCAAGGATAAAAATTCGCCTGAACCTTGCGCTTTGATGGTGTAGTTTATTCTACCAGTCCTAAACTTCGCAAGCATGAACGAATAGCGCCCGGTTGCTTATGGAGTATCTCAGCTAGCTCCTGAATGCTCAAACCTTCGCTATACTTGCACTTCAAGTAAGTATCTTCCTCGTCTGCCCATTTTTTCATATGCCCTTGGATATTGTCGGCGGACTTTTACAAGACAGGGATATTGCTGAGATGTTTTCCTCAAGGCTAGAAAATTTAAAGGCTAAATGAACTTCAGCGATTTCTTTTGCTACTTTGACTGCGTGAAAAATGTCTTCATACGTCAAACTCTTGAGTATGAACAGTATCCGCTCGTATGTGAAGCCCTGCGAAATCAATTCCAGAACATCCGTCACAGGAATCCCGGTATCCCGAATCTTCAGTTTAGAACTCATGCTGGCTTCCAAATAAACAAACTTCGGTTAGTTCAATTAGATTTATCCTTGTCTGCTTCACCTATTAGCCTGCACCCTCCTCAGGACTACCAATCCTCCCTAAGATCGCGCTGGCGGCGGCTACTGCCGGATTAGCTAAATAAACTTCGGACTTAGGGCTTCCCATCCTGCCGACGAAATTTCGGTTAGTAGTAGAAAGGCAGCGCTCACCAGCAGCTAAGACTCCCATATGGCCGCCGAGGCAAGGACCACAAGTTGGAGTACTTACCACAGCTCCAGCTTCGATGAAGATCTCTATTAGTCCTTCCCTTAGCGCCTCAAGATAGACTCTTTGCGACCCGGGAATGACAATACATCTCAGTTCAGGGTGCACCTGTCTTTCTTTAAGCAGCTTAGCTGCCACTCTTAAATCATCGAGACGACCATTGGTGCAACCACCAATTACCACCTGGTCTAATTTTATGTCACCTACCTGACTTATAGGCTTAGTATTAGAAGGGAGATGGGGGAACGCCACCTGGGGCTCAATTTTTGATACCTCGTACTCGATTATCTTAGCAAACTCAGTCTCTTCATCCGACTGGACTATTGAAAAGGTTCGAGATTGCTTAGCCCTTTCGCTCCTCGCAATGGCCGAGGGAGCTCCGTTTGTAATGACATTGCGGAGGTACTCTTTCGCTCTATCATCTACATCAAAAATGCCAGCTTTGGCTCCAGCTTCGATAGCCATGTTTGCCATGGTAAAGCGTCCATCCATTGGTAGTTCATCGATTGCTTCACCGGAAAATTCCATAACGGAGTAAAGCGCTCCATCAACACCAATATCTCCAATGGTGTAGAGGATGAGGTCCTTACCGCTAACCCACTTAGACAGCTTCCCACGGTAAATAAGCTTAATAGTTGGCGGCACCTTCATCCATATCTCACCGGTAGCCATAGCTACGGCGATATCGGTTGAGCCCATGCCAGTGGCAAAGGCTCCTAAAGCACCGTAAGTACAGGTGTGGGAGTCAGCGCCAATGATAACCTGACTGGGGAAAACAAAGCCCTGCTCAGGCAGGAGCACATGCTCTATTCCCATCCGTCCTACCTCAAAGTAAATCAACCCCTGCTGCTTAGCAAATTCACGCATCAGCTTCGCTTGCTCCGCAGATTGTATGTCCTTATTAGGGCAAAAGTGGTCAGGAACCATGACTATTTTTGCTGGGTCGAAAACTTTGGATACTCCAAGTCGCTGGAATTCCTTTATAGCTAAGGGCGCTGTTATGTCATTAGCTAAAACTAAATCGACCTTGGCGTTTATAAATTCGCCAGGTTTAACCTTCTTCTTACTGCTATGGGCGGCTAAAATCTTTTCAGATAAAGTCAAAACGCGCACTCCTTGATCCTTCATTTCATTCAGGACTGAAGCTTTATGTCAACCACGAACTTTGGGGAGCATCAAAACACCTGCCGCGATGGCAGTAACGATGGCGCTAACCAAGTACATCCCGGCGCCAGCAGCTAAACCTATGGCGGCAGTTATCCAAATGCATGATGCACTGGTTAATCCCGCTAATCGCTCTGCAGGCTCTTCAGGCTCCCCACGCATCCCACGGAAGATAACACCAGCGCCAATAAAACCGACTCCAGCCACCACCCCAGCGGCAACCCGTGAGGGATCAAACGTGCCACCAAAGCCATACATAGATACTATGGTAAACAGAGCTGCCCCAGTCCCAATCAGTATATGAGTGCGCAGTCCTGCTGCTTTATGAAATCGCTCTCTCTGATAGCCAATACCAGCGGATAGGCCAGCAGCTAAAAGCAGGCGCAAGACTATTTCTAGTTGAAGACTCAAACTCATCACCTAAGGGTTAAAAGATTTCGAGACTAAGGGGACTATAACAAGCTCTTCTTTCAAAAGTTCAGAGCGTTTGGTCTCAGACTCTGGTAAATTTTTATAATCTTTATGAGCAAGCTTAATCTTAGGCTTTGACATTACTGCTGCCTCCTCTTGCTGCCAACAAACGATTCAGGGCATTCATGTATGCCTTGGCACTGGCAACAATAATATCAGTGGAG
>CAZQBR010000006.1:0-23488 GCA_964591975.1 uncultured Dehalococcoidales bacterium | reverse complement strand
GACTTGGCACTTGCATTCAGGATCAAGGCCTAATGTTTCCTGAGGTAGTGAGGAGGTTTACTGGAATACCTGAGTCTAAAAGAATAATCACCGCCATTACCATTGGCTATCCCAATTGGGATTTCCCGGCAAACAAGTTGGAGACCAAACGTGAGCCCGTTGAAAACATTACCGCTTGGCAGGGCTTCGATTAAATTAAGGGAGGGAAACTAATGAATTACGGGGCTATACTTCTTGAGAAGAAGGAAAGTGTAGCTACTCTTACCTTAAACCGCCCTGAGAGACTTAATGCTCTCACTGAGCAGCTATGTGAGGAAGTGCTTGATGCGGTCAACAAGTTAGCCCAAGATGATACTGTAAGAGTGCTCATCTTTACCGGCAGTGGCCGTGGCTTTTCTGCTGGACTGGATCTTGACTGGGCTCGTAGCATGGTAGAGCAGAGAAAACAGGGAAAAAGGGTATACGCTATAGCTGATTGGGTAACTAAATTTCATTTAGCCTTGGTAGACATGCCACAACCCACAATTGCAGCAATAAACGGCGCGGCTGTGGGGTGGGGAATAACCATGACATTAAGCTGCAACATAAGAATTGCTGCAGAGGATGCTAGAATATCATTCCCCTTTGCTGCTAGTGTAGGCATTATCCCTGAAAACAACTCAACCTATATGCTACCTAGACTGGTAGGTATAGGCAAAGCTTGCGAATTAATATTTACAGGTAAAACTATTACTGGTAAGGAAGCCAAGGAGATAGGACTAGTTAATGATGCAGTTCCATCAGCTCAGCTACAAGAGGTTACCTCTGGATTGGCAGAAACTATAGCCAGGGGAGCACCAATGGCTATGCGGTTAGCTAAGAAGGGGCTATACCAGGGATTAGATGCCGATCGCTACAAGCAATTACTCTGGGAAGAGACAACTGTTCGCGCCACTCTCCAGTCAGAAGATCATGCCGAGGCAGTAGAGGCTTTCCTGGCGAAACGGAAGCCGATATTTAAAGGGAGA
The DNA here is from genome assembly GCA_964591975.1 of uncultured Dehalococcoidales bacterium. Taxonomy (GTDB): domain Bacteria; phylum Chloroflexota; class Dehalococcoidia; order GIF9; family AB-539-J10; genus JAFGBN01. The sequence continues at coordinate 22,481 of CAZQBR010000006.1, read as the reverse complement.
TAACCAGAGGTAATTATTTCCTTGCGCCGAGCATTGAATATCGTGCTGTAACCGAACTCCTGCTAATAGCCATTGATTTTGTATCGCGCTAATACGTGACGAGTGAGCTTATAAGTAAAAAGAGGAAAGTTGTTGGTTACTACAGTCAGGCCCCAGGTTAGCTTTAGGCTTCCAGGTGCTGTGTTTTCTTTATTTTCTCAATATGCTGGTCAAATCCTTCGTGTTTCGCTCCTGTCGATTTCCCTAATGGGTCAACTATCTCTGAGCTATCCAAGAGGACATCAAAGGTAGCTTTCACCGAAGAAGCGGCTACTTGAAGGTTATAACCACCTTCTAAAGTAAAAACGAGACGTCCCTGGCATAGTTCATCAGCCAATCTCTTCAATACCAGCACTATCTGAGCAAAACCAGAAACGCTTACTTGCATCATAGCTATCCTATCAGCCCAATGAGGATCGAAGCCAGCAGAAACCAGGATAAGCTGTGGCTGGAATCTTCTGGCTACGGGAACCAAAACCTCATTATAGGCTCTCAGGTATTCCTCATCACCCCAACCAGCATTCATAGGAAAGTTAACTGTGAATCCTTCTCCCTCTCCAGTTCCAATTTCATCCATCCATCCTGTCCCAGGATAAAAGGGATATTGATGTGTAGAGAAGTAAAGGACTCTAGGGTCGGCATAGAAAGTCTCCTGAGTTGCGTTACCGTGGTGGACATCGAAGTCAGCGATGAGAACACGGCTGAGATTGAAGTTGGATAAGGCAAACTTGGCTGCAATAGCTACATTATTGAAAATACAGAAGCCCATTGCTCGGTTGCGGGTGGCGTGATGCCCCGGAGGTCTAACTAAAACAAAGGCACTATCAATTTCCCCCTTCACCACCGATTCTACGCCAGTTAAAAGTCCACCAGCAGCATATAAAGCTACTTCGTAAGACCTGGGACACATTATAGTGTCAGAATCTAACCAGCCACCCCCTCTTTCTGCCTTGCTTTTGACCTCAGAAACATACTCTGGGGCATGCACCGTCTCTAGCTCTTCTATCGAGGCGGGGCGTGGAGAAAGCAAGGTAAGTTTTTCTTTAACCCCGGTCTCTTCCAGATGCGACATTATAGCTACTAGCCTTTGGGATTTCTCCGGATGTCTCCCGGTATCATGTTCCAGATAGATTGGGTCATAAACTAAGCCTGCCTTCATAATTAACTAACTCCTTCTCACCAGATAAAGAGACATATAAGTAAGCTCCTCATTTTATCATATCGAAGTAGTGCTACTCAGGCAAGGCAATCATAAAGAGAGCGATTGTTTAGCAAATTTCCAAAAATCTTCTCTGCAAAGTTAGCCGAATGTGGACTGCACCCCTGTGATTGGACAGATAGGGTTAGTAGAGTCTGGCGGCCATGTAAGATACATGGCTGAAAATAGCTATGGGATGGACCCTTTGGGGGAATAAGCAAATACCAAGAAAGGAGGCACACCCCTTCAGCAGAAATGTTGACATGACCAGCCAAAGCTAGTGAGTGGCTGTACAAGTTTGCTAGTAATTTTAATAAGGCAAAGGCATTAGCTGTAGAACATGCTACCAACGTAGACGAAGCTAATGCCCTGGCTAAGCGCATCTCCTCTACATTCCCGCAGGTGCCTCTCTGTGTAACCGCAGCTAATCCAATAATAGGGATACATACAGGACCTGATATTCTTATAGTAAATCTCCCGTCAGAGGAGGACTAGCTATTTGTTCTTTTTGGCTCAGCTAAGTATTGAAATAGCCTAGCAGGCTCTCGATACATGAGCAATCATTGAGCTCAGGGAATAGCTTATTTTTCGGCTATCTGCTCTCTTTGAGTCGTTGTCTGTAAATCTTTCCCGAGCCAGTTTTTGGTATGCTAGCCACAAACTTAATCTGCTTGGGCAATTTAAAATCAGCTAAGTTTTCGCCGCAAAAACCGGTTATTTCTTCAACAGTGACATCTTGCCCTTCCTTGAGTACTATGAAAGCTGTGGGGATTTGCCCTCCATACTCATCATTAACACCTACATACGCTACCTCCGCCACGCTGGGATGTGTTAGAAGCACATCCTCGACTTCCCATGGGGAAATTTTAAGTCCAGATGGGGTCACTATTATGAAGGATTTCTTCTCCAGATACTCTAGGCAGCCATCTTCATCCATTCTGACTAAATCTCCTGTATGAAACCAGCCGTCTTTGATCACCTGAGATGTAAGGTCAGGCGCCTTATAGTATCCCTTCATCGCCCAGGGGACTTTGAAAACAGCCTCTCCTGTTTCACCCTGGGAAACCTCCTTACCACTATCATCTATTATCTTGAGGTCACAGATTGTCTTACCCACGGTTCCTAGCTTACGGTTATCAATGGTGCTCACAGAAACAGCCTCAAGTTCTGTAAGGCCATACACTTCACAAAGGGTTAAATCAAACTTGTTCTCTAAGAGCTCCATGAAGCGGGGGGAAGATTTTGCCCCGGATGTAACAGCTAGCCGCAGCGAACCTAGGTCATATCTCTTAATGGTCGCGTTGCGTAGCGTGGCCAAAGCATTATACATCGCAGGAACCCCTAAGATGATAGTCCCCCTCTCCCTCTCCACAGCCTTCAAGACAGCCCTTGGCGTGAAACGAGGAATAACTATGATGGTGCAGCCCTTCATAATGGAACCAAAAAGGACATGGCACAGTCCGAAAAGATAGAAAAAGGGAGCCAAGTCCACAATAACATCTTCTCTCCTCCGCTGTATGCTTGATGAAACTATGGGTGGAGTTCCCATAAGGGAGGCATGGGTGTGTACTACACCTTTTTGTTTTCCTAGCACACCAGAGGTATAGATGATGGCAGTCTCATCATCGTCTCTCATGTCAATGGCTGGTGAAGTGGAAAGACTACTAGTCACTATCCTCTTGTAGAAATCCCCGTCAATTTCAACAACATGTTTTAGCAAGGGCATGTTAGACAAAACTGAAGAAAGCATTTGAGAGAATTCCTTTTTCGTTATCAGGATTGTAGCATCGGAGTCACGTAACAAGGGAACAAGCTCAGGTGCTTTAAGCATGGAGCTAAGGAGTATAGATATGCCGCCAGCTTTAACAACCCCAAAATAATTGACGGCCCACTCAGGGCCACTGGGCATTAAGATAGCCACATGGTCACCTTTTTCTACTCCCAGCCCGATAAGAGCGTTGGCTACCCTGTTAGAAGTTTCGTTTAACTCTCCGTAAGTAATCCTGTAAGAGCCAAGGACAATGGCATCCTTTTGCGAGACCTCACTAGCAGTTTTTTCCAACATCTGTTTAATATTCATGCCTACCTCCACTCAGTATGTTTGGCAGCTCTGCGTGTCATTCTGAGTTTAAGCTCTGAGTCCTGATAATTAGAAAAGAACTGGAAAGGAGATTCTCCAGTCGCTTTCCCTTCGCTGTGCTCAAGGCTTTGGCTTGTCCCTCAGAATGACACTAGGCGAGAGGCTCAAGGTAACAACTAAAGATTCTCGTCGTGCCCTATTGACAATTTATTTTCCGACATATAATATATCATATATCATAAACCGAGGTATCCGCGTGCAGGGCATCTATGCTACATAGTGGGGGAAGGGTAACTATTGTATAGCTCCTCTTAATTGTGCTAACATTGGCAGCCAAGTGAAATAATATGCGCTTACTAGCACCAACGAATTGGGACGAGGATCTGATAGCGCCATTAAGCAAGATGGGGCCAGACATCCAGATATATGGTGTTTTGCCCACAACAATGGTAGGTAGTGGTGGTGCGGGGTCCTATATTCCCGAAATGACAAAGGAGCGAGCTGAAGATTATATTAAGCTAGCTCACTCGGCAGGCCTAACTTTTGATTACCTCCTAAACGCTCCGAGTATGAGCAACATGGAATGGGATGACAATACGCATCGAGAATTATTAAACCATCTGGAGTGGCTAAGTAGCGTCGGAGTAGATAGCATTACTGTAGCCATCCCATACCTGATGGAGTTGATAAAAAAGCAATTCCCGCACATTAATGTCAGGGCGTCAACTATATCCAAAGTGAACAGCGTGGCTAGAGCCCAATTGTTTGAATCGTTAGGCGTCGATTCCATTACCGTGGACGCCCATATAAATCGAGATTTCAAACTACTTAAGGCTATTAGAAAGGCAGTAAAGTGTGAGCTCAGCGTACTGATGAACAACCTCTGCTTGTATCAGTGCCCATATGAATATTACCACTACAGTACTCTGGGGCACTCCAGCCAAAGCAATAACGAGCTTAATGGCTTTCCTATGGATTATTGCGTGCTTCGTTGTACCATAGACAGGCTTACTGATACCTCCCAAATCATCAAAGCTCGTTGGATAAGGCCTGAGGACATCCATGTTTATGAAGAAATAGGCATTGATACCTTTAAAATCAGCAGTAGGTCGATGCCCACCGAGTCGATCTTAAGAGCTGCCGCGGCATATTTATCACGCCAATACCAGGGAAACCTATACGATATCTTGCATGCTCTCAATCCCACAGTCAAGCAGGCCAGTCCTGGTTCATCCAGCATACAAGCTACTACGATAGGCTCTCCGCCCAAAATCTACATTGATAATCAGGCTTTGGATGGTTTTATCGAATTTTTCAAGAGACAAGATTGTCTCTCCGAGTGTGAGCATTGCGATTATTGTCGCAAAATAGCCGACAAAGTGATAAAACTTGATCGCCGTGAAGTAGATGGATATGTAGCTGAACTCAAGGATTTCTTGAATGACCTAACCAGCAGCAGGATATTCCAGTCTGCGCCTGCATGATATTGAGTTAGCTCATTAAGCAAGACTTAGCAGAATTAGATTTTTGACTTAATATAATCGACTGCATCCTGAACAGTTTGTAGTTTCCCAGAGTCCTCATCTGATATTTCGATTCCAAAGGCATCTTCTGCTGCCGTGATGAACTCTATCAAATCTAAACTATCAGCATTAAGATCATCCATAAATGAGGCTTCTGGAACCACTTCCGCTTCATCAATCTCCAATAGCTCCACTATGAGTTTCCTTAAGCGTTCAAAAATATCTTGCTCAGTCATTTTAGTTCTCTCCTTCAGCCTTTCTTGGTCTCCTTCTACCTATTCGGCTGATATTTTCAGGCTTTTACACACAATTTATCATCCTAGTTAATCTTCTCCCATACACGCGTAGATTTCCCAAGTTATTTGTTATTATACTACCCCGTCAGCATATCGGGAGCAATCAATCAGGTGAATGTTCCACCATCTATAGTGATGACCTGCCCTGTGATATAGCTAGCCCTGTCGCTGGCCAAGAAAGCTACTAACTCAGCCACATCCTGGGGCTGACCAAAGCGCTGCAAGGGAATCATCGCTAAAATAGATTCCTTTCTTTCAGGGGACAGCTTATCTGTCATCTCAGTAACAATGAAGCCTGGAGCCACAGCATTCACAGTGATGTTGCGCGAGCCCACTTCACGAGCTACGCTTTTAGTGAAAGCAATCAATCCTCCTTTAGAAGCAGCGTAGTTGCTTTGTCCCACATTTCCCACTATCCCAGCAACTGAGGAAATACTTATAATGCGCCCCCAATGCTCTCTCACCATGGACCTCAAGGCAAACTTGGTACATAGATAGGCTCCTCGTAGATTTGTATTGATTACATCATCCCAAGCACTGTCAGGCATCCTTAAAAGAAGGGTATCTCGGTTAATCCCAGCATTGTTTACCAAAATATCAATCTTGCCCCACTTATCGATTACCTTCTGCATCATAGCTTGCACTGTACCACCATCTCGAACATCAGCTTCAACTGGCATGGCTTCCCCACCTAGACTAATTATAGTCTCCACTACATTATCAGCATCAGCCTTATTACTAGCCTCAATTGCCACATAATTAACCGCTACCTTGGAACCAAGGCTGGAGAGTTTCAAAGCAATAGCTTCACCCAGTCCACGAGAGGCACCAGTCACTACAGATACTTTCCCTTCTAATTCCATCTCACCTCCCTAGAATTTTAGTAATAATTTGGGAACACCGTCTTATGTCATTGCGAGGAGCATCAGCAGCGAAGCAATGACAAGGGGAATATCGCCGAGAATTGACGGTGACATTGGCCCATGTTCTCACTCGCTAATTCGTTTCAGCACTAGGCAACAATTCTCTCCGCCAAGTCCAAAGCTATCCTTCAAACAAACATTCACTTGCGCTTGGCGAGCTACGTTTGGAACATAATCCAAGTCGCACTCCGGATCGGGGGTTTCATAATTTATGGTGGGGTGGATAATACCTTTATTCATACACAGTATAGAAGCAATAGTCTCAATAGCACCAGCAGCGGCTACGATGTGACCAATCATGGATTTAGTGGAAATTATGGGGATTTTGTAAGCCCTTTCCCCAAAAGCCATTTTAATAGCCTTGGTTTCGCAGGGATCATTTAACTTGGTGCTGGTGCCATGGGCATTAATATAATCAACCTCTTCAGGTTTCACCCCGGCATGTTCCAGAGCAGTCTTCATAGCATAAGCCTGCGTCTCAGGTGCAGGAGCAGTTTGGTCATAGGCATCAAAAGACCAGCCGGCACCAGCTAGCTCAGCCAGGATTGGTACACCTCGTAGTCTGGCATGTTCATAGCTTTCCAAAACAACTAGTCCGGCACCTTCACCATAGACGAAACCATTGCGGTTAAGATCAAAGGGGCGGCAAGCTTTAGCTGGGTCAGGCTCGCGAGAAAGAGCTCCTAGGATATCAATGCCGGCTATGCCAAGTGGGTCTAAACTGGAATCAGCCCCCCCGGCTATCATTACATCAGCATAGCCCAAACGTATGAAATTTCCCGCAGTGCCTATAGCATCAGCTCCCGTGGCGCAAAGGCTATTCACGCTAGAGTTAGGCCCTTTAGCTCCCAGCCACATCCCCACCTGCATTGCTGCTGCGCTGAGCCCTGACTTGGCAATAAAAAGAGGATCAACCCTTCTCGGCCCTCGCCTATTAAGCAATTCATTTTGCCTAACAGCATACCCACCCTCTACCATGCAGCCAATGCTAACGCCCACTCGCTCAGGACGTTCTTGAGCCATCTCCAGTTTGGCTGACTCTACCGCTTCCTTGGCAGCAGCAATAGCTAAATGAACCGCTCGTGGATTACGATCCACCGCCTTTAAATCCATATACTTCTCCGGGGCAAATCCCTTCACCTCGGCATCTACTTTTACATAGAAATTGCTAGCGTCGAAGCGAGTGATAAGCCCAATCCCCGACTTCCCAGCAACCAATCCTTCCCAGAATTCCTCCACCTTCAAGCCTAAGGGATTAACCGTACCCATCCCAGTAACCACAACTCGAGGCATTTTCATCTTATCCCCCCAAAATTCATTTTTTCAACCTTCCGCCTTTGGCATAATGCCAGGCAATGCTATGGATGTGCCCCCATCAACGATAACTGTCTGTCCCCTTATCATAAAGGCCTCTTCACTACACAGAAAAGCCACCACCTTGGCCACATCTTCGGGAGTTACCATCCTTCCTACTGGCGTTGCCTGGCGCGTGTCTTGTATTAACCCTTCCTTGATGTAGAATTTCAGAGCCTCCGTCTCCACGGCAGAGGCAGCCACAGCATTAACACAAATGCCCTTGGGAGCTAGTTCTATTGCCAGGTAACGGGTTAAGGCTTCCAAGGCAGCTTTGGATACTCCCACAACAGCATAAGTAGGCAACACAAAATATGAACCTAAGCTAGAGATGCCAACTATTTTACCGCCACCCCTTCCTTCCATTAGCTTAGACGCCCTCTGAGCACAAAGCAGGGGGGCTCTAGCATTAGCATTCATAGTCCATTCCCAGGCTCTAACATCAACATCCAGAACAGAGCGACCTACACCTGAAGCAGCGTTGTTAATCAATATATCCAGATGGCCGAACTTGTTGGCAATCGTGTCGAACATCTCATCGATCTTCGCCGGGTCTCCTATATTGGCCCTGATAAGCTCAGTTTTCACTCCCATAGCTTCGATGTCTTTGGCGGTTTTTTCCGCAGCCTCCCGGCGGCGGAAAAAATTAACCACGATGTCGGCACCCTGAGAGGCGAGCTTTAAAGCAATAGCTCTGCCAATACCCCTGCCACTACCAGTAACTAGAGCTACTTTACCTTCAAGGGACATGTTTAAACCTTCTCCTTCCCCGAGACACGACCTTCCACGTAGTCAACAAGATCACCCAAATTTTGAAATTCCTGTGCCTCTTCATCAGGGATTTCAATATCAAAGGTTTCTTCTATTGCTACCATCGCCTGCACTACATCAAGGGAATCTGCCTGTATATCCTTAAAAGTGCCCTCGCGGGTAAGAATGGCCTTATCAACATGAACGATTCTAGCTATGATATCTTTTATTTGCTCTTCAACGGACATATGAATACCTCCTTAATGAATTTCCTTCCTTTTTCGATTCTGTCAGCCCTGATTTCAAGCAGCCCACGATGTCGGCCTTTACTGCATTCCTGGCACTTAGTATAGCATGAGCTATTTGCGGAGCTCGACAACTCCCATGAGCTACCCGGACAACGCCATCAACACCCCACAGGACACCTCCGCCTGCATCCTCAGCTTCGTAAGACATCTTAGTCATGGGGATCATTCTCCTAAACAATAGCGTGGCCACGCTTCTCAATGGGGGGTATTTCCTCAACCTCCGTTTAATCCACTCGAGCGCATGGTCTGCTATGGTTTCACTGAACTTAATGACCACATTGCCCACAAATCCATCACAGACGATAACATTGGCTCGCCCACTTAATATGTCATTGCCCTCTATGCTACCGATGAAATTCAGGCCGCTGTTCTTAAGCAAGGGGTAAGCTTCGCGCACAAGTTCGTTTCCTTTGCCTTCCTCGACACCAGTGCTTAGCAAGCCCACTGTGGGGTTAGCGATATTGAGTAATTTTTTCGCGTAGACTGAGCCTGCAATGGCGAAACTCAGAAGATGATGTGGCTTGCAGTCAACATTGGCTCCAAAATCCATTAACACTACATTAGGGGCAAAATTACCGAAGGATGCCCCAATTGCCGGCCGGTCCATTCCCTCCAGCATGCCTATAAACTGGATAGCACTAACGGCCAACGCTCCCGAAGACCCGGCACCAACCAGGGCATCTGCCTCACCCGATTTCACCAGCTTTGCCGCTATAGCTATAGAGGAATTGGTTTTGCGGCGAACTGCCACAGCAGGGGACTCGCTCTCCCCAATGACTTCATTAGCCTCAACACAGCGAATAGGCAAATCATGAACAAATTTATATTTGGCTAATTCCCCCTGCAATATCTCCATAGGGCCAACCAAGGCAATTTCCACGTCACTTTTTTGCGCTGCAAGAATCGCCCCCTTGACTATCTCCTCGGGAGCATAATCTCCACCCATAGCATCAACCGCCACCGTTATTTTTCTACTAACTTCCAGCATCAGCTCTCTCCACCCAGAAGCCTAACCACCGCCTGTCCCGTAACTATTGACTCATCCCTTTGATTATGGCATTCAAGGCTACAATTGGCATATGATACACCATTCCCGTCTTCAATGGAATCAATTTCACCGCTAACAGTCAGGATATCTCCGGGGTGTGCTGGTGCTTTAAAGCGCACTGAAAGCTTGCCCTGGGAAAGCCAACTTTGGCCAAAAGCCAGTGTCATCATCTCAGATATATAGGCGAGGATAAGCATGCCATGAGCGATGGTACCACCAAGGGGAGTCTGAGCGGCGAAAGATTCATCTACGTGAATAGGATTAAAATCGCCTGACGCCTCAGCATAGAGATTAATTTTCTCCTGGGTAATATGCTTCGTTATAGATGGCAGAGGCTTTCCTTGACTAATTTCTGCGAGCATTGGATCTGCTTAACTCAAGGCTGGCAACATCACAGTTGCTTTACCTGATTGCACCTTCTCCTTATTTTGGTCAAATACATTAAGTTCCAACACCAACATACGCAACTTGCCTCGAGTTAGTTTCCGGGCTACCCTAGCCTGGCAATCTATTACGTCACCAACAGGCACCAATCTAAAGAATTCCAACTCTTGGGAGGCATGTATAGAGCCAGGTGGCAAGGAAAGAGAGCCTGCCATAGCAGTCATAGCGTATGCTGCTATAGCCAAGGGGGGAACAAATTCAACACTTGAACTATCTACTGCTTTCAGATATTTGGAGATGAGAGAGGCACTCAGTTCATAGCTAGCAGGAGGGAACTCATAACCTGGAGTTAATCCCTCATAACCTACATTCATTCACTTGCCACTCCTCTTTTCCAAGGAACAAATCCTAATTATTTCAAAGTACCTCGCAAAGTGAATACCTCGGCCTACTAGGCACTTTACAGATATAATTACCATTAACTGCGATAATTGTCAATACCCCATGTCCCCCAAGGTTAGAGATTAAAGGATTTTGCCCAATTTAATAGGGCCTAAGTTTGCTTGCTTATGTGGCTGAGGTAAGATTATAATAAAATTGTGAGGATTATCCTTTGCACCGGCAAGGGTGGGGTAGGGAAAACTAGTGTAGCCGCAGCTACAGCGCTGAGGGCTAGTGAACTAGGTTACAAAACTATAGTTCTCAGCACGGATGCTGCTCATAGCCTTTCCGATTCCTTTGACATTTCTCTCGATGGCGAGCCCCAACTTATTACTCCCAATTTATGGGGCCAAGAAACGAATATGCCACAGGCTTTGAAAACCTATTGGGATACTATCCAAGGATGGATGGCAGCCTTGTTAGCGTGGCGCGGAGTGGATGAAATTACAGCCGATGAGATGGCTATCTTTCCCGGAATGGAAGAGCTAGCTAATTTACTATATATTACCAATTATAGTGATACCAGAGAGTATGATGCTGTCATTATAGATTGTGCCCCAACCGGTGAGACTTTAAGATTGCTTAGTTTCCCTGAAATGCTGCGATGGTGGATAGATAAGATGTTCCCTGTAGGACAGGCTGCTACTCATATGTTGAGCCCCCTAGTCCAGCTTGTCTCAAACATGCCTATGCCCGGTGATGAGGTCTTTAATTCAATAAAGCATTTATCCGGTGAGCTTAATAGAATACGGGAATTGCTTACTGATCCTGAGAAAGCCTCAATACGTCTGGTGGTTAACCCAGAGAAAATGGTGATCAAAGAGGCACAACGCACTTTTACCTACCTTAACCTTTATGGTTATCACACGGACCTTATTATTTGTAATCGCCTTATCCCTGATGAAATTAAAGACCCCTACTTTGCTTATTGGAAGAGGAATCAAAGTGAGTATTATTCTGTAATTGAACAATGCTTTGCCCCCGTGCCTATTTTAGCCTTGCCCCTCTTTGAACAAGAGATAGTGGGGGTACCTATGCTTCGTGCTATGGGAAAGTCTCTTTACGGGGACGATGACCCCACGAAGTTCTTCTTCCATGGCCAAGTTCAAAATATTGACCACGAGGATAGCAATTATACCCTTAATTTATCCTTGCCTTTTACTGCTAAGGGCGACATTGGTTTAGTGAAAAGTAATGATGAGCTTATTGTTCAAGTAGGATATTTTAGGCGGAATATCATTTTACCCAATATTCTCAAAGGTTTGGATATAGCTGGAGCTAAACTTGAAGACGGTAAGTTAAAGATTAGATTCGTTAGAGGACAGGTTAAGTGAGATAGTCCAAGATACTCTTGTATCACCCTGAGTGAAGCGATGGGTCTAAAGATTCTCTGGACTGTTAGTCATGCCCAGAATGACAGAGAGCAAGGAATTAAAGGGGGGTGTAAAATGGCTGATAAGATTTTTGAGGTTGAGCATAAACCTGGGGAGGAAGTGGTGATACGGATTAGACCGGCGAAGTTTCCGGCAGTTCCGCCCCAAGCACGAAGCCATTTTTGGGCAGCTCAAAAAGAGGGATTGTTAACTTTGCGTAGCCTCATAGATGCTGCCATTGAGCAAATGGATAAGGCTGAGAGCTCGAAAGAGAAAAAGAGAGAAAGAGTTAGTGTAGAATGACGAATCAATACGGAACAGATAAAATCCGCAACGTCGTCTTGTTATCCCACCAAGGTGCAGGCAAGACTTCGCTTGCTGAGTCAATGCTCTTTACCTCAGGGGCTATTGGGAGATTGGGCAAGGTTGAAGATGGCACCACTACCTCGGACTATGATCCCATTGAGGTCGAACGCCAGATGAGCACCAATCTGTCTTTGCTCGCGCAGGAGTGGAAGGGAACCAAGCTGAACCTCATTGATACTCCGGGCTACGCTGATTTCATCAGCGAGGTAAAGTCGAGTTTGAGAGTCAGCGAAGGGGCAGTTATTCTGGTTTGCGCTGCCTCAGGTGTGGAGGTGGGCACTGAGCAAATGTGGAACGATGCCGAAAAAATAAATCTGCCTCGTTTAATATTCATTAATAAAATGGACCGAGATAATGCTGATTTCTTTAATACTTTGGAAGGAATTCAAGCTAAGTTGTCAGCAAAATGCTTGCCGGCCCAACTGCCTATAGGTTCGCAAAGTGATTTTCAGGGCATCGTAGACCTAGTAACTATGAAAGCTTATAGTGGCTCTGATCCGCTAGAAATGGAATTACCTGCGGCGCTTATGGAAGAGGCGAAGTCCTATCGGGAGAAACTGGTGGAGGCTGCTGTGGAAATTGATGATGAACTCATTGGTAAGTACTTGGAAGGCGAGGAGATAAGCAATGAGGAAATTATCAGTGCTGTGAAGAAAGCAACCATCGCAGGTAAACTGGTGCCCGTTCTTGTTGGTTCTGCCCTGCGTGGTATCGGCATCCAGCCGCTCCTTAATGCCATCTGTGACCATTTGCCTTCTCCTGAGGAAAAGGACGCTATTATGGCTACGAATTCAGCAACTGGCAATAAGGAGGAGGTCAAATCTAGTATAGAATTGCCCCTAAGCAGCCTTGTTTTCAAGACCAGTGCTGATCCCTATGTGGGCAAGCTTAGCTACTTTCGAGTTTATTCCGGCATTATTTCCAGCAATTCCCAGGTTTGGAATGCCCATAAGAATAACATGGAACGTATTGGGCAGCTCTTCACCTTGCTGGGCAAAAATCAACAGCCAGTGCCTCAATTGGCTGCCGGAGACATTGGAGCAGTAGCCAGGTTAAGCTTGACCACCACCGGGGATAGCCTTTGCTCCCGTGAGTACCCTATGATATTCGATGGGATTGAGTTCCCTCAGGCTAATTTCAGCATGGCAATCCAGCCTCAGACAAAAGCCGATTTGGACAAGATGAGCACTGTCTTGCCTAGAGTTTGTGAAGAGGATCCTTCGCTTCAAATACACCGGGAACCTGATACCAATGAGTTCATTATTTCTGGAGTTGGTGATAGCCATTTAGAAGTAGTTAAAGAAAGAATGCACCGGAAATTTGGTGTGGAGGTAAAATTAGATCTGCCAAAGATCCCTTATAAAGAGACTATCACTGTGCTAAGCAAGGCGGAATATAAACATAAAAAGCAGACCGGCGGGCATGGTCAATATGGGCATGTCTGTCTGGAGTTGGAGCCTCTACCCCGAGGAGCTGGATTTGAGTTTACTAAGAAGATTGTTGGTGGGGCAGTACCCCAGAACTACATTCCTTCCGTGGAAAAGGGAATCAACGAAGCAAAGCAGGAAGGGGTTTTAGCGGGATACCCTGCGATTGACATAAAAGTAATCTTCTATGACGGCAGCTTCCATTCCGTAGATTCCTCAGATATCGCCTTTAAAATTGCTGGATCCCATGCTTTAAGAAAGGGATTATCCCAAGGACAACCAGTATTGCTTGAGCCCATAATGAATCTTACCGTAACTGTGCCTGAGGCATATACCGGGGATATTACTAGTGACCTCAACACTAGAAGGGGACGCGTACTTGGGTTAATCCCCGAGAGTGGCAATAGCATAGTTGAAGCTCAGGCACCCTATGCAGAGCTGCTTCATTATGCTATAGATTTAAGATCACTGACACAAGGGCGTGGCAGCTTTGCCATGGAGTTTGCTCAATATGAAGAGGTGCCAGCTCATATTAGCCAGAAAGTAATTAGTGCTAAAAAAGAGCAAGATCAAAGGACCACTTAGCTGGCGAGCAGTTCTTTTAACTTATTAGTAAATGCAGGTACTACCTCCTCATACCTGCCTACCACTCCGAGCGTTGCTTCCTTAAATACGTTTGCCTCAGGATCCTTGTTAATAGCTATGATATTCTTGGAGCCGGAGCAACCAGCTATGTGCTGGCTGGCACCTGATATAGCTATGGCGATGTAAATATCAGGGGCAACAATTTTGCCCGTGAGTCCAATGTGCATTGCCTCTGACACCCAACCATTGTCAGCAGGCGGGCGTGTGGCGCCTACCCCGCCATGTAGTAAATCAGCCAGCTCCTTTAATGTTGTCTGGAAAGGCTCAGGGCCACCAACGCCTCTACCCCCGCTGACTATTACGGGGGCCTCCTCGAGCTTAACGCCAGCTACCTCCTCCTTTACCATCTCCAATGTAGCTGTCCTTACCTTTGACATATCTATTTCAAGCTTGGTGGATATAATCTCTCCTTTTCTTGACTCATCACGCTCCATGGGTGACATTGCTTTTGTCCTAATGGTAACTACCTGAGGCATAAGCTCGCTGGAGAAGATTGCTTGAGCATTGCCTCCATAGGCAGGCCGCGTTTGCAATAGCAACTTTGTTTCCGGATCTATGCTTAAATCAAGGCAATCCGTCGCTAGGCCAACTCCTAGTCTGAAGGCCAGTCGGGGAGCTAGGTCTCTGCCCACAGATGTTTGTCCTATAAGTACAGCTCGAGGTGAAGTATCTTTAACTAGCTTTTCTACAACTTGCATATAGGAATCTGCTTGATATTGTCTGAGTGAAGGGTCCTCAACCTCGTAAACCTTATCTGCCCCGAAAGCAATTACTTCCTTAGAGGCTTCACCAAGCATATCGCTAGCTAGGAGGCAGGACAAATCTTCCTTCAAGTCGTCAGCAAGTCTCCTACCACATCCTAATAATTCGGTAGTGATAGCAGCTAACTTTCCATCTGTTAACTCACCATAAACTAATACACCTTTGTTCTCAGCCATGTGTCGCCCTCTTATCCTTAGAGTATTTTTGCTTGCCTGAGCCTTACAGCCAGGTTAGCGCCAGCTTCTGCTGGAGTCTCTCCTTCAATCATTTCACATTTAGCTTCCTTGACTGGTTGGAAGAGCTTATTTAGCTTTGTTCGCCTTCCAGCAGCGCCAACTTGCGCTGGCTCAAGTCCGATATCACCAGGTTTCCACATCGTAGGTTGTTTTTTAGCCGCTGCCATAATTCCTTTCAAAGCTGCATAGCGAAGTGCCCCCACTTCGCTGGTCACTGTAATCAGGACAGGAAACGCTACCTCAACAACTTCGTAGCCATCAGGGACAACTCGCTCTATCCTTGCTTTTCCATCGGTAACCTCTACTTTCCGAGCCAAGGTTACAGCAGGGATTCCCAAGATCTCAGCAATGCCTAAGCCGACTTGCCCCGCATCCCAATCAGAGGATTGCCTACCGCAGAAGATAAGGTCATACTCTCCTATTTTCTTTATTGCAGTAGCTAGGGCATAAGCAGTTGACCAGCTATCACCCCCCTCGAAAGCTTCATCTTCTAGGAGAATAAGGTCATCCCCCCCCACAGCTAACGTCTTTTTGATTACATCGCGGACTAACTTATTACCCAAGCTAAGCGTTACAATTTTGCCCCCCGTCTTATCCTTGATTTTCAGAGCAGCTTCTAGGGCAAACTCCTCATACTGGCCAATTACGGGCTTTATATCAGGTGGCACAGTCATCCTATTACTCGCTGGATCGACCTTGAACACAGATGGTGGAGCTTCAGGATCGGGCACTTGTTTACAACACACAATCATATTGACGCCCGGCATTAACTAACCCCCTTTAACATAAACTCCCAATCGCTGAGGATATAACAAAACCTGTTTCCTGTCAACGGTAAGTCTTGAGAAGACCGGCCCTTGTACTTGTTGGGAAACCCGAGAACCGGGGATGAAAGGAAACGTTTAGCCTGGCATTTGAGATTAGAAATAAACTCTTATTTTCTTCTTATAGTAGTAGCCAGCTCCCAAGCCGAGGAGCAAGCCCCCAAGGTGAGCCTGCCAGGCTATGCCGGGGATAAAGGAGATTAGAAGAAAAATAATTATCGCTATCCACAGTGGTACAGGAACGGGAATAAAGAACATAAAGACTGGTAGCCTTGGCGCCATCATCGCCAGCGCTCCACCAAGGGCGAAAATAGCTCCAGAAGCACCTATGCCCGTCGAAAAGGCAGGCGCTAAGAAAATATAAAAGATGTTCCCCACTATGCCCCCGAGAAAATACAATGTAAGAAATTTTTTCTTCCCCATCAGCCTGAGCAAGAAGCTTCCCAGGAAATACAGGCTTATCATATTGCCCAGGATATGCCAAAAGCTTCCGTGGACAAAAAGGTTGCTTACTATGGTCCAAGGTAAGTGTGAGAAATATGCAGGTGTCAAGCCAAGGAAAAAGATAATGTCTGGCCTTAGGGAGGTGGTTATAAAAACCAGGACATTTATAGCTATCAAAAACCAGATCGCATTTAAACTATAGGCTCTATAAGTTCGCACTTCTTACCTCGCTAGCTCAACTTTATTTGCTTTAATAACTCTCCTTTTTACACCAGAAAGCAACTCTTTTCAAGTGCTATACTAACAGAGCGCGTCATTCTGGGGAAATGAAGCGACCAAAGAAGCTCGCTCAGGGTAAGCTCCTCGAAGGCTCTCAGAGAGTCTTCGTCTGTGGCTCAGAATGACAGGGGAAACTCAAATGAAAACAAGAAAGGTTTACTTAGAAGTTGACGGTCTCAAACTAGCCGGAGAACTCTATATGCCACATCCAGTAAACAGTCCTGCCCCCACTTTATGCATTTGCCACGGCATTCCTGCCGCTCCCCACGACCCTGCCGATAGGAGTTACGCTGTCCTGGCACAAAGGTTTTGCTCTGCCGGATTCATTACTTTAATCTTTAATTTCCGAGGCGCAGGGAGAAGCCAGGGTAACCTGGACATGATAGGCTGGAGCCATGATTTACAGGCTGCCATTGATTTTCTTTCCAGCCTCAAAGAGGTAGATAAAACATGCCTTTGCCTGCTTGGCTTCAGTGGCGGTGCGGCAGTAAGCGTTTATGTTGCCGCTCATGACCCTAGAGTATCTTTGCTGGCAGCCTGTGCTTGTCCCGCTGAGTTCACCTCTCTTATGAAAAAAGAGGAGATTCACTCTGCTATTCAACACTTTCGTGAAATCGGGGCCATCAGGGACGCGGATTTCCCATCCTCAGCGGAAGGCTGGCTTGATGGGTTCGAAACCATTTCGCCAATCCACTGGATAGATAGCATTTCTCCTCGCCCCTTACTTCTGGTCCACGGAGATGCCGATGAAGTGGTACCTCTAGAACACGCTCATAGACTTTACCAGAAGGCCGAAGAACCCAGGGAATTGGTCATAATTCCCAATGCTCTACACAGGCTGCGCCTTGAAGAAGCAGCGATGGCTACTGTGGTGGACTGGCTTAAAGTTAAATGCAGGTTATGATTCAAAGCACTGAATTTGCCCTTCACATTTGAATGTCGGGAAAGCAATATAAGGGCAAAGATAGAGCATCTGTAAAAGGACTCGCAAAGTGCCGACAAAATTGTTATAGAGCTAGAAGCGGTTCTCTAATGTTTGGACGTGGCAAGCGAGCCGGGGCAAATTCCTCTCAGAACACACTCACTGCAGCGAGGTCGCCGGGCATGACATAGCTGTCTACCATGCTCTATCAGATGGAGATGGAATTGGTAAACCTTCGATGGCGGGACTTGCTCCTGCAGCAAATCATGCGCCTCTTTTACAGAAACCTTGGAATCAATCAGCCCTAATCGTTTAGCTACCCGAAAGACATGAGTATCCACTGGCAGGCAGGGTTTTCCTAACGCAAAAAGCAACACGCAGCTAGCTGTCTTTTGACCTACTCCAGGCAGATGTAACAGGTAATTCTTAGCCTCAGTCATGTCCATTGGCTTGAGAAACTCGAGACTTATACAACCCCGCTCCTTCTCAATTTGCTCCAGTATCTGCTTGATTCTGATAGCCTTAATTCGGAACAATCCTCCTGACTTAATAGCCTGAGCAATATGCTCTACAGGAGCAGCTACCACGCTTCCCCAGCTACCAAATGTTGTTAGAAGGGAATCGAAAGCTCTATTTGAATTCGCATCCGAGGTATTCTGAGAAAGAATAGTCCTTATAAGCACGTCAATAGCTTCCTCACCTTGCTGCCATTCCCGAGGGCCATATTCCTGCTCCAATAGCCTGATGATTTCTCCAATAACCATTTTTATGATAGTGTATCTCATAGAGTCCGGTGCGGAAAGTCATTTTAGACATGGATCCTGGCATCGATGATGCTTTAGCCTTACTCTTAGCCTTAAAGTCGCCTGAAATTCAAGTTCTGAGCATTGATACAGTGGCAGGTAATGCTCCGGTGGAGATGACCAGCGCCAATGCTCGTCGAGTGTTGGAATACATGGGTGTAACCAATATCCCGGTGACAATGGGTGCAGCTAAGCCCTTGAACCATCCTCTATTCGATGCCCTAAATCACCACGGGCCGGACGGACTAGGTCAGTGTGGCTTGCCTCCTCCCAAGCTTCCAGTGCAATCAATGAGCACCTGGGACTTTATGGCTCAGCTAATCTTAGATACCCCGGGCGAGATTACATTGGTGGCAACAGGACCTCTAACCAATGTGGCACTTGCCTTTGAGCGTTATCCCCAGCTACCCAGCCTTCTAGCCGGGCTAGTCCTTATGGGAGGGGCCTATGGTCTTACGTCTTACAGCAAGGGAAATCGAACTGCCTCTGCCGAGTTTAACATCTGGCAAGACCCGGAGGCAGCCCATATAGTGCTCAATTCTGATGTAGACATCTATGCGCTAGGACTGGACATATCTATGGACCCCACAACTCATCTGAATAGCCAGCATTTAGAACAACTTAGGGCTGGGCACACTCCTGCTGCGTGGCTGGCAGCTCAGCTAGTGGAATTTGGCATACAACAG
This sequence comes from uncultured Dehalococcoidales bacterium, assembly GCA_964591975.1. Lineage (GTDB taxonomy): Bacteria > Chloroflexota > Dehalococcoidia > GIF9 > AB-539-J10 > JAFGBN01. The sequence continues at coordinate 3,371 of CAZQBR010000006.1, read as the reverse complement.
CGCGGACGCTGTGAACTTCATGACCCTTTAGCTTTGGCATCTTTGCTGGATGATTCCTTATTTGATTTCATATCGGTGAAAGTGGAAGCGCTTGTGGGAAATGGGTGGGACCGAGGGGTTACTCGTGCTTTGCCTCCGGAACAAGCGGGTGAACTACCGCTAATACATGTAGCCAGCGCTGTAGACGGGTCTCGCTTTCTGAAGTTGTTTCTATCGCGTATGTTGAAGGAGTAAAAATGCCCAGATTGGTAGTATGTGGCGCTATAAATTGGGATACTAGCTGCTTTGTAGAGCGACTGCCGTCGCCGGGAGAAGAGGTTCGAGTAAAACACATCACCCGGGTCTCGGGAGGAACAGGAGGCAACGTAGCAGTAGCTGCAGCGCGGATTTTAGGAGCTAAAGAAGTTGCTCTAATCGGCGCTCTGGGAGAGGATGAGATTGCTCGCCAGCAGGTAGCAGCTCTCGATACCGAAGGAGTGCTCATTGATGGAATTAGCCATATACCGGGGGAGGAATCAGGGCAAGCTTATATCCTGGTTGACCAAGAGGGTCAGAACGTTATCGCCAGCCGCCTGGGAGCGAATGCCAGGTTGCGACCTGAACACTTAAGCAACCCGCCCATTAAACACCTCCTACAGGAATGCGAAGGCATAGCTCTCACTGACCCCCCTTTAGATGTAGTGGCAGAGCTAATAGCCTTGGCAAAACAACGCAGAATCACTGTGTTGTGGGACCCCGGAATTCTGGTAAGCCATGGATGGGAAGCACTGCAAACCCTTGCCAAACAAGTGGATATACTCTTCGTGAATGAAGCGGAGGCGATTGCCCTCTGGGGAAGCACGGAACTAAATACGAGCCTGCAGCACTTACACGGACTGGGATTTCACAACCACATAGCGCTTAAGTTTGGTGCTAAAGGAGCAGCCATGCTTGAAACAGCTACAGGTGTGGCGTTCGAAATTCCTGCCTTACCCCTCAAGGACCTGGGATTAAATGTAATTAACACTGTAGGATGCGGAGATGTCTTCGTGGGAGCCTTCGCTGCCTACCGCGTTCTGGGGACCAGTATGGGGAAATCGCTTATCTTGGCTAGCATAGCAGCAGGCCTTAACGCTACCCAGCCTGAGACTCGAGGCGGTCCCCAACGAGCAAATTTAGAGGCAGTAGAGCAGCGTAGCCGCGATCTTGGCTTCGTGGCTAGAGAGCACCAATTCTCCAACTATTACTGAGCAAGCTCCCTTAGTTTAGAGGCTTGCCCTGTCCCTAGCATCATCGCTTTCTTCACTGTCCATCACTTGAATGCTTGATAGGGACCAGTATCTGCCTCACCGCGAGCATAAGCTTCATGCCACCCTTTAGACACTGGCATTTTCCTGTACCACGCGACCCGCTCTGCCTCAAGCAAATTACGCTTCCGTCCCATGAAGTCAGCAGCACAAATGACCCTATGGGCAACAAGAGAAGAAACCCAATCCAGCCACTTCTCCCCTCCACTGGAGCGCATCAGGTGGTGGTCCAGAACCAGTATGTCAACTTCGCTGGCTAATTTTAAAGTTCTACGCAAAGCTCCCTCTCGCTTTTCCCAAGTTAGGCTTGGCAAATAAATCGGTGGCCCCGATGCCAGCACCACAGTTGGCCGCCACATAAGGATTTGCTCAATTGCCTCATCACTGAGCATTTGAATATCCGAGGCATGTACAAAAACTTTGCTTCCCTCTTCGATGCGAGTCATCATCACTGTGCCAGCTCTGCCTTGTTCACCATGAGGAACAGGAGGGGAAAAGCTCAAACATCCGTCGCTTAACCCTTCCGCAGCTGAAAAATCTCGGCCAAGCCTTTGAGCTAAAGCTCGGGCTCGATGAATCTGGGCAGGAGCGATATTCTGCATCCCCTTTGCCCACAACCTAGGATGCCTCAAGGATTCGGCAACTTGGTCCGCTGAAAGCTGATAAGGATTGGCATCAACCATTGGATGATGCTCACCATGATAATGGCTAATCACCACATCCGTGGCATCTTCCAGCGCCTTTTTGATAGCAACCTTCACTCTCTCAGCCATGACAACCTGGACTGGGTGAGGCAAAAGGCCATGTCGCCTGTACCCCAATGCCACTCCAGGATCAATGACTATTTTGCGCCCCTTGGTCTCAACCAAACAGCACAAGCCACGAACGCCCAGTGACTCCGCACCAAGTATTTCTATCCGCATGAGCTAACAACCCTTTAAGTTTAGAGAATTATGTTTCCGCCCCTAAGAAGCAGCAACTCCCTCGAGGGTCACATGGGCTATAATATCAAAAGCTTTAGCCAAGTGCATGGCTAAAGTTAGGTCAATGAGGTAAAGGAGTGGTAAGATTACCGTTGGTCAACAAGAGCCTCCCCCCTGTCGCTACAGGGCGGGTGCTGAACATAGGCAACGTGGTATCCTGAAAAGTCTTTGCATAGCAGTTAATGTCAGAAAGAAAAGCAATATCCCATAGGTGGCTTCCTTAAGGAAGGCAACACCTTAAATGCTCACTGCGCTCCTGCAAGAGATCCTGCTCTAGTATGTAGACGAAGGCAACAAGAATTAAGATGTCTGAACTTCGTAGTCAATTGAAAGATGGCTTTCTCTCGGGAGCCAAAAAAGGAGGGAGTACTTTTGCCTGGATATGCAAAATTATTATCCCTGTTTCTTTTGCTGTGGCTGTTCTTCAATGGAGTGGTTGGCTCTACCGAATAGATTTTTTGTTGGACCCCCTAATGAGATTAATCAACCTGCCTTCCGAAGCAGCGCTCCCCCTCATTGCTGGAATGGTAGTAGGCAATTATGCAGCCATAGCCACCATGGTAGTCCTCCCTCTTACCGTTGAACAGATGACATTGGTCGCAATATTCAGCCTGATTGCTCACAGTCTTATCATGGAGGGAATTATTCAGCTTCGGTCCGGTATTAACATCGTTAAAATAACCCTGGTCCGTATTGCTGCAGCTATTTTAACAGTGCTCGTTGTTTCCCAATTTCTTGGTGATACCAGCCAGGGCGTTGTCGTACCAGCCGATTTTGTGGCTCATACTTCATTTGTTGAGGCTTTGCGAGCCTGGGCTGCTGGCATGCTAAGTCTATCCATCAGAATTCTTGTGATTGTCATGCTGGTCATGATTATGCTGGAGTTGCTAAAATCCCTTGGCTGGATCAAATACCTACACAAGGCCTTCAGGCCCTTCATGAGAATCCTTGGACTTTCAAACCAGGCTGTAATGATGTGGGTAGGTGCTGCTGCTTTTGGCTTAGTTCTCGGCAGTGCTGTTATTCTGGAAGAAGCTAAAAAAGGAGTTTTGGCAAAGGAAGAACTGGAGCCCATCCATATTTCTATTGGCATCAATCATTC
>CAZQBR010000005.1:6391-23940 GCA_964591975.1 uncultured Dehalococcoidales bacterium | reverse complement strand
GTAGCGCGCAGCGTTCGGGACGCTGAGGTCGGAGGTTCAAATCCTCTCGCCCCGACCAGTTTATCTAACATTACTAATTGACGTTCTCTACTAGAAGCATCTATGTAATCTTATCCAGAAAGCAAACAAAAAGTTATTTCGTTTATGTGCCAGCTATAGTACGGCCCTCGTCATATTGTTAGCAACGAGGATAAACGTCTTCTCTATAACCTTATCCTTTATCCTGTTTGGTACAGCACCTTTGACACATATTTTTATAGTCTTGACCTCCGCCAAATTATGGCCTATTCTATACTTAGCATAGCGAGGTATGGCTCGCTATGCTAGTTCTAAGTATTAGCATAATGGAAGTGTTCTATTCGATATCATTGGCTGTGTCCGCTTTTTGCCTGGGAGCATGTCCTTTTTCGCTATGGGTCGGGCGGTGGTTCTTAGGCAAAGACATAAGGGATTACAAAGATGGTAATCCCGGGGCAGCCAATGTCTTCCGAGCCGGAGGCCGCAAATCAGGGTGCCTTGCTTTAATCTTAGACATAGCAAAAGGCACGCCTTTTGTAGCCCTAGCACACTCGTTTTTTGGGTTACCCGAGCTAACAGTTATGGTAGTAGCACTGAGTGCGATATTGGGAAGTGCCTTCTCTCCACTACTTCGATTTAGAGGTGGCAAGTCGGTAGCCATTACTTTTGGGGTGCTACTGGTGCTACCTCAACACGAGATGCTTATTACATTTGCTGCCTTTATGTTCTTAGGCTTTCTTTTTATAGAAACTGATGTTTGGTCAGTCATGCTTGGCCCGATAGGGTCACTGGCATATTTGGCAATTACGGGAGCAAGCTACTTGGAGCTGTTATTCGTGCTAAGCGTGCTTGCAATATTAGCAGTAAAGCATTATAAGGAGCTAAAGACTATCCCCAAATGTAAAGTGAGACCTGTTAGATGGCTTCAGTCAAGAAGGTACAAAGCTTAAGCTGCCTATAATAACGATAAGAGTATGGTATACCAAGTAATCGTAACCATCAGCTTAGCTGCTTTTGCACTAAATCTGTTACTTAATTTGAGAGCCCTCAAGAAGCCGCGCAGTGATAGTAAGCTGCCCGAGCCAGCACCTCATGTCTCAGTCCTTATACCTGCAAGAGACGAAGAAGCAAATATAGAGAACTGCTTGAAATCTCTACAAGAACAGGACTACCCCAATTTAGAGATTCTAGTACTGGATGACAACTCCACAGATAACACGGCTAGTCTTGTGCAGCGGATAGCAGCCACGGATGACCGTATCCAACTGATTAGAGGCAAACCCTTACCCAAAAGCTGGGCTGGTAAGCCCTTTGCCTGCTATCAACTTGCCAGAAAGGCAAAAGGGGTCTGGTTACTGTTTGTTGATGCTGACACCACACATGCTTCTCATATGCTACGCAGCGTACTTTCTCTGGCTCTCGAGCGCAGGTGCTCACTGCTCTCCGGATTTCCCCGCCAGCTTGCTACTTCCTTACCTCAGAAGGTAGCCATCCCGGTGTTTTACTTTATTATCCTAAGCTGGTTGCCACTATGGTGGCTCCAACACTGCAAGAAACCGAAGCCATCGCTGGCTATCGGCCAGTTCCTCCTATTCCCCAAGGAGGAGTACTGGCGAATTGGAGGCCACAGAGCTGTAAAGTCAAGAATACTGGAAGATATCTGGTTAGGGGTTGAAATACATCGGCACGGTGGCCGACACGTGGCAGTCGACCTATCGCCAGTGGTCTCATGTCATATGTACAAGGGTATGGGAGCGATGTGGGAGGGATTTCTCAAATCGATTTACTCAGTGGCAGCATTATCCTCAGCAGCACTGGTGGGGCTAATAGTAGCTGGGTATGTTTTCTTTTTAGCCCCATTCTACTCGCTTTATAGAGCATTATTTGGGGTAGCTGCTTCCGCTGGTTGGCTCCAATTGGTTGCTCTCCAGGTAGCAATAATAATAACTATGCGCCGGATTGCAGATAATCGTTTCAAGGAGCCAGTTGTTTCAGCTCTACTACACCCGTTCGGATTCTCATTCTTTTTTCTAGCCTGTCTCTATGCCGTTTCGCGCAGGGCAGTCGGCGGGCGTGTCCATTGGAAGAAACGGCTGTATGGTGGGAAATCGGGGCTGGAATAGTCGTAGCCACGAACCCACACTCAACAAAGTCTCAGGTTGTGCCAGCAGGAGACATGACCTAGTTCAAATAGGTTAGTGACACATAGCTGGGGCACAAAAAGGCGTTATAATGGCTGCACTATGAGCGCCTACTGCACAACACCGGGAGACAAACGCTTGGCGAATATCCCCAAACTATGCAAGAAGGCCGGACAGAGACTCAAATGCTTTGATTATTGTGGAGTGAACCACTGAGACTGGGCACAATGGGTTAGGAATATTAGGAGGGCCTGGCATGGTCAGAGTATAATCGAAAGGAGAAAGGACCTTGCCATGAGAAATCAGAGAGGTTTCAGCTTAGAATTCAAGTGCGGAGTGGTAGAAGAACTCATGAGCGGTGAGAGTTACCCCGAGCAGCTCTGTCGCAGATATAACATCACTTCGAGCGTGTTTTATCGCTCCTGTGGGGCATATTGAAAAAGAACTTGTAAAATACATAGCCCAGTGCTACCTATGTGGTTAGCCATCACATAGGGTATCAGAGCCCTCGAGAATATACTAAGATGATACGAAAGAGCAAATTATTGGTGGCCTGATTTTGTTCAGCTCAACAGGGTTCACCTACTCAATTCCGTTTGACTGTGAACTGTTGACGTTTCAGAGTGGGGTGCCATTGCTCATTAGAAGCTATTTATGGCATCTTCTTCTTCATCATACAGCTTGAAAAACTGTGTAAACCCGACAATATCAAATACGTCTTTTACGGAGGGCTGCACGCAGGCCAGCCTTATATCACCCTGATGCTTTGTTGCCCGCTTAAGTGCTGCCAGTAGAACTCTTAGTCCCGAACTGCTTAGATACTCCAACTCTTTAAGGTTGAGCACTAGGTGTACTTGCTTAGCTGCAGTAAGTGAGTTTAATTTCTGTTCTACGTCATTTGCAGCGTAGGCATCCAATCTGCCACACAGGTAGATTACAGTCACTGTTCCCTCAGTTTTCTCTGAAAATTCCATCTAACACCCCCTTTGAATGATTATGAAAGTAGCTCCAAAAATCACCGTAGTCTGGCAGTTTGATAAATTAGAATTAACTTCGGATGCCTGCGAATTCCCATTCACAGGAGGCGATATTATACAATATAATACTGACAATTGCCAATTTATATGAGATTAACGAAATACACCTTGTGAATATATCTTCGAATGACTTGTCCCATGACCCGCTCCGCTTTAAAATATCCTCCAACTATATGCCAGATTATGTTTGCTATACAACCTAAGACTAATCAAAATATGCAAAGTTGACAATAGGCAATCCCATGAATTAGATTATAAGATGACGAATGGCATTTTGGAACTATAAACAATCTGTGACATCTTATTCTGTAAGGTAATAGCAGGAGATATAAGAAATTCTAGATATTGTTGAGCATCCAAAATACGAGGTGTGATAATGTACAGAAAGATGCTTGTCGCTTTAGATACCTCAGAATTATCTGCAGCATCCTTCCCTTATGCCAAAGAGCTTGCTGCAAGGTTAAACCTAAGCGTAATCTTGCTTCATGTTCACAGCCCAGAGGAGCGAGGGGTAATCTCTCGGCTGCAGGCTGATATTGACCACAAAGCTGAGATTGTGAAACGCCAATCAGAAGAGGTGCAGAAAAAAATAGGTGTCGAACCAAGGGATACGGTGATACAGGTGCAGGGGGAAGTTGCTGTGGGCTCCCCAGATGAGGAAATCCTGCGTTGTGCTACAGAGAATGATGTTGACCTTATCCTTATGGCAACCCATGGTCGCTCTGGGATCAGGCGGTTGGTCCTGGGCAGCGTGGCTGAAAAAGTTCTCCGTGCATCGAACGTTCCGGTTTGGCTTGTTCGACCGGGGACTCCAGAAGAGGTCGTCTACGACCGGTGGCCGGGAAGAACAATGCTGGTTCCACTGGATGGTTCAGCGTTAGCTGAAGCGGTGCTTCCTCATGTGGAAGTACTGTCGCAGCAGCAGGGTACTGATACAGTGGATGTCATTCTGTTGAGAGTTTACAGTCACCCAGTACCCCCACCCGTCAATGAATATACGACAGCTTCACTGGATGAGTATATGCAAATGGAAACAGCTAGGCGAAAGGAAACAGCTGAGGAATACCTGGCTCAAACAGAGAACAAGCTTAGAGATAAAGGTCTTGTGGTACGGTCAGAAGTGTTAGAAGGCAGGCCTGCTGATGAGATTATATGCTATGCCAACGCGAATCCTTGTAATCTTATTGTCATGTCAACGCATGCCCGATCCGGACTACACCAAGCAATCCGTGGCAGTGTCGCAGCGAAGGTTCTACAAAAAGCTGATAGCCCAATAGTCCTGGTGAAGGCACCCCAATCTGATTAGAACTAAGCCTAGATTAGTTGCATTTCAATATAGTCCTTGAGCGGCTTTATTGGACGAAGTACCGAAAAGAGCCAGATCCACCCTGCCGCACTTTCCTAAGCTAAACTGCCCAGTTTCAGAGGTTCACTCCATCTCTGCCAATCGAGATCGCCTTTCTTACAGCACCTTCGTAGCTTTCTCATTCCAATAACGCTATTGCCGACTATGGTACAGAGCCCTGACAGGTCACATTGAAACTGCAACAGGGACGAATTTCATCCAGAGTCTGGTTCAAAGAGTGCCAGCACATCATCTACATCCTGCTCTGAACAGACTTCACGGAACGAAGATAAATATAGCACTCAGAGTCAGTCCTAATAGCGCCAAGCTGCCAATTGCTGTAGCTGCCATTAAGAATGTGCCTTATGGACCGCATTCTCAGCACGGGAGTGCCCGATTATGCCGCCATAAAGAGAAAATATAGCGCAAGCCCCAACAATAGGTCAAAAAACAGAAGCCCCTATAGAAATTGTCGTCCATAAATCGGTCGTAAATACTCATATTCCAACTATGCTTGCTATAAATGTTGCTAACTCCATCTTCTTCATGCCTATACTCACTTCCTTTTTCTCTGGATTTGATTCAAGTCTATATCCTCGTACTCAGGGTGTAAATAGCCCCATTAGAGTGCTTTTTCGGGAGTAAAACGTGTGGATTTAAGACACCCTAAGGGAACATCTCTCTTCAGGCTGATGTTGGGCAGATCCAAAGCGAGCTTTAACGCAATAACCTTTTCGTCCTAGAGAAGAGGTACTTTGGTATCAGGATTATCCAGCGAATGTCAAGTAAAGCTTATCTGCCACTCCTCATGCACGTTAGCAGTCGCCACCAGGGCAGGTTGACAACAGACACGGGAGAGTTGCATGATGACCTCAAAACTCAATTTCCCAGCCATATTGCTCTGGGTGAAAGGAGACAACAAAATGGAAATATTGGAAAGAAAAGAAGGGATTGTGGGCGTGATATCGCTATCTGGTAGGCTTGATGCCTATTCGGCAAACGACATAGAGGCGAAACTGAACTCAATGATTGATATGACCCAGATTCAACTGGCAGTAAGTCTCGAGAGGCTGGAGTACATAAGCAGCTCAGGACTGAGAGTTCTGCTAGCGGCACTCAAAAAGACAAGGAAGCAACAAGGTGATATAAAATTGGCTTGCTTGAAGCCATCCATAAAGGAAGTGTTTGACATTGCGGGATTCACCCAACTCTTCAGCATCTTCGATACCGAGGAAAGTGCCATAGCCAGTTTTGAGGATGTGTAAACAATGAAGATTACTACAGCTAGTTTACTATTGAAATATCTGGAAGGAGAGGGAGTGGAATATGTTTTCGGTTTCCCTGCCACTTGATTAGTCCCCCTTTATCATGCCTTGAATAAATAGGATGCCATTAATCCGATATTAGCCAAGCACGAAGAAGAATGATAAAGAAGACAGGAGGCCCGGGGTATGGGTAGTATGCAAAAAGAGGAACAACAAATCGCTCGTATTAGAATTATAGCAAAAGTGGACTTCCTTCCTGCTACTATTAGTTTTGTGCGAGAAGTCTCCACCAAATTGGGCCTGGCTAGCAACGATGCAGGGCGGCTCGAACTCGTCGTAGAGGAAGCCTGCATGAACGTAATTGAACATGCTTTTGACCCTGGTGAGCAGGGTTCTTTTGATATCATTATACTTCGGAAGCCAGGCCAGGTTGCAGTGGCAGTGGAAGACCAGGGCTTACCTTTTGATTTTAAGAAACTTGAAGCTGGGAACGATTCAAGTCTCGGCGTGATGTTGATGAAGGCATTCGCTGATGAGATTTATTTCCTTAACTTAGGTCGCGGTGGCAAACGAGTCGAACTTATTAAGAATCTTCCCTATAAAGACGTAGAGGTATATCTTTCTGAAGAGGAGAGAGAGGGCACATTATCACTTCCACCTGCTCCAAAGGATATCCCTCTTACCATACGCTTAATGAGACCAGATGACTCAGTCAGTGTGTCCAGGTGTATGTATCGCTGCTACGGATATACCTACAGTAACGATTATGTTTATTTCCCGGATAGAATACGAGACCTTTTAGAAAGTGGGCTACTGGTTTCGTACGTTGTCTTAAACCCTGATAGCGAGATTGTTGCTCATACAGCAATGTACAGGGAGCACCTAAACGCCCAAATTGGAGAGGCAGTGCAGGCGGTAGTTGATCCGCGATATAGAGGTCATGGCCTGTTCAAAAAATTACACCAACTTCTACTAGACCATGCCAAGGGAAAAGGGATGTATGGAGCTTATGGTGAAGCGGTAACAGTCCACCCTTATACTCAGAAGACAAGTATTTCATCTGGAGGGCGCGAGGTAGGGATTCTTTTAGGCTTCACTCCCGCAACTATGTTTTTCAAGAGAATTCAAGAGGAACACCAGCAACAGCGTCGAACTGCAGTTCTTCTCTATACCAAGGTTAATGAGGAACCATTACGGGATGTGTATCCACCATTTCATCATCAGACAATGCTCTGTCGTATTTATGAGAGAAGCAAATTAAACCGAAATATTAGGAATGTACCTGACCTCAAAGAACAAGTTGAGATTCCCCCATCTTCTCGAGTAGATGTTAAAGTGCAAACTGGAGCAAGTAGAGCTTTTATGCGCATAACCGAATACGGGGCTGATCTGGATGAATTAGTGAGATTCCGTCTGCGGGAGCTTTGTCTGCGCCGAATTGACTGTATTTACCTTGATTTACCTTTATCTCATCCAGCTACACCGAAATTTTGTGCATCCTTGGAAATGCTTGGATTCTTTTTTGCCGGGATAATCCCTGAAATGTTTGATGGTGATGCGCTTCGGTTGCAATATCTTAATAATGTAGACATTGACCTTGAAGAGGCTCAGCTTGCCTCTGATTTTGGGAAAGAGTTGCTTGCTTATGTGATTCAAGCAAAAGGACCATGAAAGGAAGATTACTACAGCCAGTTTACTGCCAAAGTATCTTGAAGCTGAGAGGGTGAAATATATCTTTGGCGTCCCAGGCACCCCACCGGTTCTCCTTTATGATGCCTTGAATAAGCTGGCTACACCGGACAGGCCTGTAATAGTTATTACCTGCAACGGTGACTTCCTCATAGACCCTGATGAAGCCCCTCCTATAGAGAGATGGGTGAAAGGTCTTGGCAAACTTAATGCCAGGCTGGATTATCTACGACCTTGAAGGGAAGCAACCATAGAAGTAACCGTTAGAATATTGGCTGTGCAATACACTATACTCGAGAAAGGATTCAGAAGCAGGGTTGGGGACGCAGATTTTGATCTTGTCAAAAGGCTGCATGGGAATTTGGTTAACCTCGACGTGCCATGAGCATGTTTGAGACTATTGCAACAGTATTAGCTGGTCTTGGCCTATTTTTTGTAGGCATCAAGTTACTAAGAGACAACGCAAAGCAGATAATCAGCCGACGTTTCCGCATGTTTGTCTCCAAGTGGATGGAGAGCAGTTTGCGAGCTAGCTCGCTAGGGGTTTTGTCTGGCTTTGCTACTCAGAGCACTTCAGTTGCTACCTTTATTACTGCCAGCCTTACATCGAGCGGATTGACAACAGTCAAAAAAGCACTACCGGTTATCATTTGGGCCAATGCTGGCTGTTCTACATTAGTATTGCTGGCGGTACTCGACATTAAATATGCGGTTTTAATTATCCTTACCATCTCCGGTATATGCTTTGCTTTTGATAAGCCCACCAAGTATCGGTATGCAATGGGTGTCATTCTTGGCATTGGATTGCTATTTTTCGGCCTCCAAATGGTTAAAATGGGAACTTCACCTCTGGCAGAATTTAGCTGGGTTCAATCGTTTCTGTACCGCATAAAAGCCTCCTATATGCTAGCCTTCATTCTTGGAGCCCTTTTGGCATTTGTTTCACAGACTGCAATCGGCATCGTTCTTGTTGCCATTGCAATGACACAAGCCGGGTTATTCAGTGTCGAGCAGACTATCATGCTCATTTATGGCGTGCATCTTGGCTCAGCCATTACCACATTGGTCTTGAGTTCCGGTTTAAAGGGAGAACCTAAGCAGTTGGTTATACTTCAAGTGCTGTTTAATGTTTTTGGCCTCATCTTTTTTGTCCCACTGTTTTACCTGGAAGAGAATTTAAATATCCCTCTCCTCAAAAGCCTTGCGAGCAGGATGACGCCAGAACTTGAACAACAAATGGCCTATGTCGTCCTGATTTTCAATTTTGGGGTGCCCTTAGTTTTATCATTTGTCTTGAATCCTATTCATAAACTACTGGTCAAGCTCTCTCCTCCAACTCAGGAACAAGATTTGTCAAAGTTGCAGTTCATACACGACCAGGCCCTGAGTGATCCGGAAACAGCTATGGATCTTGTAGAAAAAGAACATCTCCGCCTTATCAAACGCCTTCCAGATTATCTGGAAAGTGTCAGAACCGAGAAAACGTTGGAAGCGTCTCCTGACTATGAAATCATTCATAATGCCTCCAGAGCAGTTGCCGGCGAGGTTGAATCCTTTTTGGCAGATCTTCTTAATAAGAACCTTTCCCCTGCAACATCCGGGCGAGGGCTGAACCTCCAGAATCGTCACAGTCTCATCGTTTCAATTGAAGATAATGTGTACCAGATGGTGGAGACAATAGGTCATACGGAACACTCCGGGGCGTTACAAAATTTGATTCATAGTGTTGCCGAAGGACTACATACAGTGTTGTTGACAACTGTTGATGCAATGGAATCATCTCAAGAGTCTGAGGTTGACCTGTTAATCAGCATTACTGAGGATAGAGGAAGTTTAATAGAAAGGATTCGAAAAACTTACTTAAACAGTGAGGAAGCGCTTGAATCACAAGGCAAATCTATCCTCTTTTATCTCACCAGTCTGTATGAAAGGATTGTATGGCTAATAAGAAGATGGGCAACGCTTTTAAAAAGCGCTCAAAATTTATATCAATTTGAATAGCGCTCTGCGAAAAATATCAGACAGACTGAAAGGCGGGAATAAAGCAGAGGGTTACAAGTTTTTACTTGTGCTGACTGCCATTAGTGAGGGATAGAGTAATATTAATCCCACTGAAGCATGTTCGGGTGCTGCATGGAAATGGTGAAATAGGGAATTGACTATGGAAGTAAGCATTGGCGATTTACTGATAGATCTGGTCAAGACAGCAGCGGTAATAATTGTTTTTGCTTATGTCGTAACTAGAGCCACATTTTTCACCGATATACTAGATAAACGATTCACCCGTAGAAACCAAATTATCATAGTCTTGCTCTTCGGTGCCCTATCCGTATTCGGCACCTATGGAGGGATAAGGTTACCCTCAGGCGCCATCGCCAATATCAGGGACCTCGCCCCTATGGTTGCCGGTCTTATCGGTGGACCGGTAATCGGTTTAGGGGTGGGTCTAATTGGTGGCGTACACCGTTACTTCCTTGGCGGATTTGTCTGTCTCCCCTGTGCCCTAGCTACTGTTATAGCCGGGTTGATGGGTGGTGTGATTTATAAACTCCGGAAGGGAAAGCTTGCCACTGTCTGGCAAGCAGCACTATTTGCCGCGCTTATGGAGCTCTTCCATATGGGGTTGGTCCTTTTGATAGCTCGACCATATGCCCAGGCTGTGGCAACAGTTAAGGAAGTCATCCTACCCATGATGGGTGCCAATGCAGGTGGCGTAGCCATCTTTGCTATGATAGTGCACAATCTGATAACAGAGAGAAGAACAGCAGCAGAAAAGGAGAAGTATCGCCGTGAACTGGAACGGCGGGAATACGAAGCGGAGACTGCCAGGGGAATTCAGCAGAGCTTTCTACCTGAGTCTCCGCCTCGAATAGATGGATTCGATCTGGCAGCATTGAGCCTGCCGGCATGGGAGGTAGGGGGTGATTTCTATGATTTCATTCCTATTTCCGAGAAAAAGTGGGGGTTAGTTATAGCCGATGTCTCCGGAAAAGGTATCCCCGCCGCTTTATTTATGGCTTTATCTCGTACTTTGGTCCGAGCTAATGTGTCGGCTAACTCTACAGTTTCCGAAGCTATACAAAGAGCCAATCACTTAATTTCAGAAGATGCCAGGTCTGGAATGTTCGTAACCCTATTCTATGCTGTGCTCGATTCAAGGAGGAGGCGCTTAAGCTATGTAAATGCCGGGCACAATGCCCCTCTGCTGCTCAAGCCTGGCGGTGGAGATATTGTTCTGCTGGAAGCTAAAGGAATTGCACTGGGTGTTCTGGATGATATTAACCTCGAGGAGAAGGTGCTTGACATAGCAAGTGACGATATAGTAATTCTCTATACTGATGGAGTGACCGAAGCTATAAATGAAAAGGAGGAGCAATTTGGGCAGGAGAGGCTGATTGAAACGATAAGAAAGAATATTGATTTACCTGCCAATGACCTGATTGACAGAATAAAGGAAGAGGTGACAACCTTTGCCTGCGGGCAACCGCAGTTCGATGATTTCACACTGGTGGCGCTGAAGGCTAATTAGATGAAGAGGGGTCAATTTGAACTTAAAATCGATAGTAAGCTGGAAAACCTATCGGTAATTGCTGGCTTCATTGCCACAGTAATGATGCAACTTAGCATAGAGGAAGGAGTATATGAAATTCAAACAGCAGTGGATGAGGCATGCACCAACATAATAAAGTACGCTTACTCTGGCAGGGAAGGCGTCATCGCTATTTCTTGTGAACTGCAAGGCAACGATTTTATTATCACCATCATCGATAGCGGCAGGCCCTTTGACCCCAGCCTGATTCCACCACCTGATTTAGAAATAGACTTGGAGGAGAGGAAGATTGGGGGGTTGGGAATTCACCTAATGAGAAAGCTGATGGATAAGGTCAGCTACAACGTTGATACCCAAAAAGGGAACATGCTGATAATGCGAAAAAGGGTGCTGAGGAGACAAAAATCATGAGTACCAAAAGAAAGGCAGGCAAACTTGGAAGTGTCAATTGCCGGTCTGGTACTTGATTTAATAGAAAAAGCATGTGTGGTGATGGAATCCCTGCACATGGGCTTAATGCTTCTTATCTCCCGTCCCTATAGTGAAGCCCTGCAGGTAGTCAAGCTAATCAGCCTGCCCATGATATTAGCGAATGCAGTAGGCATAGCTATCTTTGCTGTGATTGCAGGTAGTTTAATTAAAGAAAGGCAAGGAGATAAGCGGTGAAAGGCAAGGTCTTCAATATCGTGCTGGCTTTATCGCTACTGGCAGGTATCGGGATGTCAGGTTGTAAGCCCGCCCCCGATGCAATTAAGTGGAGAATGGCGACTAGCTGGTCGAGCGACATGTTATTCTATACGGAGGGCGCTAAAGCTATCTGTGACAGAGTTGCCGAGATGAGTGGAGGGCGCCTGGTGCTCGAAGCCTATCCCACTGATTCAATAACAGGAGCCCTTGAGGTCTTCGACGCTGTAAGCAAAGGTGAGGTACAATGTGGCCATACTTGGCCCGGTTACTGGTGTAGTAAGAAGCCTAGCTTTGAGCTTTTCAGCTCCATACCCAACCAAATAGTGCAGCAGGAGTGGGTCATATGGCTTTATGGACCTCCCCGGGGAATAGATTTTTGGCAGGAGCTTTATGCTGAATACAATGTGATGCCCTTCCCCGGGGGGCTTATTGGTCCAGAGTTTGGCTTTTTTACCAATAAGCCGGTGCAGTCCCTTAGCGACTTTAAAGGTTTAAAACTGAGGGTCTCCGGTATGGCTGCCGACGTTGTGGAGGAGTTGGGTGCTACCACAATACTGGTCCCTGCGGAAGAAATTCGTTCAGCGATGGAAAGAGGTGACATAGATGGCTTTGAATTCAGTACCCCGGCTGTAGATTGGCCTCTGGGTTTCGAGGAAATTGCCCCCTATGTTGCTCTGCCATGCTGGCATCAGCCGTCGGCTATGTTGGAGACAATAGTGAATATGGATGCCTGGAACCAGCTAACCGATGACTTGAAGGCTATATTTGAGGCAGCGTGTAAGGAAATAAGCATAGTAGATTTTATGGCTCATCTTGAAGGGACAAACGCAGAATATCTCAAAAAGTTTGAGCAATATGGCACTGAACTAATTGTCTTGGACACAGAGGCAATGCTGAGGATTACGGAGATAACAGGTAGGCTGGCTGATGAGCAAGCAGCTAAAGACCCCTTCTATGCTAGGGTGCTTAAGTCACAAAGAGATTTCAGAGAAAGCTATCGAACCTGGGAGAAGTGGGGAGACTATAAGCTCTATCCCGATTAGTAACAAAAAGTAGGATGCCGAAGATTCCAAAAAGAGAAGAGTTAAGAATACGAAACTTGGTTTCTCAAAGGAATAAAGTCGCAAGCATGGCTCTGGCGTCGTTATTGATAATTCTCAGCAGTATGTCGCCAGGATGCGCAGAAAAGGCTGAAGAGACAATAAGGATTGGTGCTATATTCCCCCTTACAGGCTCCCTGGCTACAACTGGTGCGGATGTTAAGAATGGAGTCCTATTTGCGATGGACATCATTAATAGTGAGCAAAATCTGAATCTCCCATTAGCCAAGTCGAAAGGCATCGGCTCACTTAATGGGGCTAAGCTAGAGGTCATATTCGGGGATAGCCAGGGCTCATCTTCAGTGGGTAAGTCTGAGGCAGAGAGACTCATTGATAAAGAAAAGGTGGTAGCAATAACAGGATGTTACCGGAGTGCGGTTACTGCCGAGGCAAGCCAGGTAGCTGAGGATAGGGAAATACCTTTTCTGGCTGCTTTGTCAAGTGCTCCCAGTCTTACCCAGCGAGGATTCAACTGGCTTTTCAGAACCACTCCTAACGAGGAAACCTTTGTTCAAAATTTCTACGATTTTCTGCAAGATATTCAGGAGGTGAAAAGTATAGAGGTCAAGAAGCTGGGACTAGTATATGAAAACTCAGTCTGGGGATTGGAGGTTGGTGAATATGAGAAGCAATATGCAAAGGAGCATGGGCACCCAACAATCGTGGATATCCCCTACTCCTCTGATACCAGAGATGTGACCAGCGAGGTTCAGAAACTCAAAGATGCCCACCCTGATGTAGTGATGCAAGCATCCTATGTTAACGATGCAATTCTCTATATGCAGACTTACAAGGAAATGGATTTTAACCCAGGTGCTATTCTGGCCAACGATGCCGGGTTTATCGAGCCAGAGTTTCTCAAAATTCTTGGAGAAAGCGGTAACTATATACTTACACGAGCAACATGGTCTAAGGATCTGGCTAAAGCTAGGCCTCTGGTCGGGACTGTCAATGAAATGTTCCAGCAATGCTATGGGATAGATATGAACGGCAACTCAGCCCGTGCCTTCACCGGGGTGTTAGTCCTAGCGGATGCCATTAACAGGGCTGGTTCAACTGACCCAGCAGCCATCCGGAATGCTCTTCTGGAGACAAATATCCCTAGCGACAGGCTCATAATGTCCTGGGATGGAGTCAAGTTTGACCAGGAAACGCATCAGAACATTCTGGGGAAAGGCATAATCTGCCAGGTAATTGACCAGGAATACCATACTGTATGGCCCTGGGATCTTGCTACAGAAGAAGTTATCTGGCCAATGCCCAGATGGGAAGAAAGATAGCCTGTTGAAGAGGTAATGATGTTGGATACCGGGAGGTTGGAGGATGATTTTAATAAAGGTGCCTCGCAGGTGCTGAGAATGCTGAAGCTGAGTTGGAAACTAAAAGGTTTGCATAGACAGTATGCTGAAGATGGCGCATGTGCGCTTATCATCTGCGCTGGGTCTTCTCAAATGCAGGCTCTAGCAAGAGTAGCAGCCGATTTCCCGAGCGAAGATCTGCTATCATTGATGGAGCAGTAGAGGATAAGGTAGGAGTAGATGTTGACCAGAGATATTTTACCCAAGATAATGCCCTGGTTAGTGTTATAAAGGGACTGGACACAGCTGTCTTTAGCATTATCAAAGAGGCTATCGAGAGATATTTAGCTCAGGAGCTGACTCGCTGGGCTTGAAATAAGATGGTGTCGGGATTAGCCTAGATAATTCTTTACCCGTTGTGACTGATGAAATGAAAGAGACCACAGGCAAAATAAAAGCATGTAAGTTTAAGGAGGAAACATGGATATTTATGCCGCAGAATACAAGCAAAAGCTGACCACGCCACAGAAGGCTGTTGAGAAGATAGAAAATGGTAGCACCATTATCCATGGCTTGAGCATAGCAGAGCCTCCAGCTCTTTTGGCCGCTATCGCAGATAGGGCCAGGAGCGATGACTTAAGAGATATTGACATCTTTTCTCTTCTCCCCCTGGAGCATGCTGCCAGAACAGTTCTCGCTCCTGACCTTTCTGATTGTATTCACGCCTATTCCTGGTTCGTAGGCGCTTCAGATAGAGCCCTGGTCAAGGTAGGACTTAGCTATTTTGTACCCAATTACTTCCATCAGATACCAAGGATATGCCGAGATTTCATGGAGATAGATGTCACCATCACCACCGTTTCTCCCATGAACAAAGCGGGCTATTTCACATTTGGCACTGCTAATGACTTTACCTCCACCGCCGCCCGGCACTGCAAAATGTTCATAGTCGAGGTAAATAAAAACATGCCCCGCGTCTTTGGTGATTCCCTCCTTCACATTTCCGAAGTGGACGCTATAGTGGAAAACCATGTTCCGCTTCTGGAAATGATACCCCCAGAGCCGAAGCTCGAAGACGACGCTATTGGGAAGTATGTTGCAGAGATGGTTCCTGATGGAGCTACCATCCAGCTAGGATTTGGTGGTATTCCTAACGCCATCACTCGCTACCTAGGAGAACATAAGGACCTGGGAATCCACACGGAGGTGTTTGGACCCGGCATGGTGGACCTGATAGAAAAAGGGGTTGCCACCGGACGAAGGAAAACCATTCACCCGAGGAAAAATGTGTTTACCATGGCTCAAGGCACCAAGAATATGTATGAATTTATGAATGATAACCCAAGCATGGAAAGCTATCCCGTTTCCTATACTAACGAGCCCGCTGTCATCGCCCAAAACGACAATTTCATCTCCATCAACTCTATCATTGAGGTAGATCTCCTGGGGCAATGTAATGCGGAATTTCTCGGTGGCTCCCAGTTTAGTGGGACGGGTGGGCAGCTTGACTTTGTGCGTGGAGCATTCAATTCTCGCGGCGGGAAATCAATCCTAGCTTTCTATTCCACAGCAAGAAGCGGAGAGGTTTCTCGTATAGTGCCACGCTTTGAAAGGGGCACCGTGGTTACCACTCCTAGAATGGATACCCACTATCTTGTCACTGAGCATGGGGTAATCAATCTGAAAGGGAAGTCCACCCGAGAGAGGGCGTTGGATATCATCAGCATTGCCCATCCCAAGTTTAGAGATAACCTGTTAAGGGAAGCGGAAAACATGTACCTGGTCTGAATCAAAAAAACCGCTGAGTAGAATACGTCGGGGTATTTTTACCACTGAGGGATTCTAAGGAGGAACCTGCTGGCTACAAATACTGAAGGTCAATCAAATCAGAATAGTTTCATTGAGATGGAGGAGAATGCAGAGTACCAGCGGCAGCTTGCTCTCTTTGCTCGATGTTCGACAGAGAAAGGCATCGAGTTGGTAAAGGTCGGAGAGATTATTGCTGGACTTCCCCGCAGGAGATGCTTCTTAGACATTGGTGCTGGTGGTGGGGACTTGACTATCCCTATCTCGCAATCCTTTGCCGAGACCACCATTGTAGAGCCCAATGAGAAGCAGGCGAGCTTTCTCAAGCGAAGGTGTCCTCATTTCAAGATCTACAACGATTTTTGGGGAAAGGTTGACCTTGGCTCGAAGCGCTATGATCTCATACTTTGTTCCCATGTTCTCTACTATATTGAGGAGGGGCACTGGCTGACCACGACTGAGAAAATGTATGCACATCTCGAAGCTGGAGGGCATATTGCTATTGTTCTCCAGTCACCGATAGGGGAGGTGGCTGACTTTTTCAATCAGTTTACCCGCTACGATGTCAAAATCCTCGAGCTGTGGCGGGATTTGATCCAACGATATGGGGATGACGCTATTGAAGTGCGGTATTTTATGAATGAGATATGGACTGAGAGTCTGGAGGACATGGTTACAATCGGTCTCTTTCTACTGATAGACCCTCGCTTTAATGAATACAAAGAGGAAATCGGGCAGTATTTTGAATCTCACAACAAAAAGGCTGAAGGCTATCGCCTAACACAAGACGCGATTCTTCTAGTAATCAAGAAAACTTAAGCATGCCGCTGGTCACGAGATAGGCCATCAAGGTTACCTACACGAGCCACCAAATTTGCTGACACCCGAAGAACAAAGGACAATGCTTGAACTGGGCATAAAAGCTCTGGAGCGGTGATTTGGGAAAGACCACATGGCTTCCGCCCGCCTTCAAGAGAATTTTCTAAGGTAACGTTCAGCCTCCTGGCTGAGTACGGGTTTGAGTACGATTCGAGCTAGTTCGCAGCGGACTGTCCTTACTGGATTGAAGACGATGGCAAGTGCACGAGCCTGATTGAGATACCCATAGCTATGAAAAGTCCAAGGACCCTCACTTTCAATCCACTTCATCATTAAGCAAATTAACATGAAGGGTCTTTTATGCAGAGCTCCTGTCTCTTGACTGTTTGGCACCAGCTTAGTTTGTAAGGCAATCTCACGAAAATAATCGAGTAAAATGGGACAGGCAACCAAGGAGAAGAGACCGAATCCCCTCATTCCAGGCGGTGCTAGAATTTGCGGCATCTCAAAGAGATCCCAACAAGGGGGGAACTATGAAAAGTGGCGAAGAGATAGAGCCGGAGCAGCAAACAACCGATTGCAGTTATCCGGAGCCACGTAAGGGTCTGAAAGGCTCATAGCACAGGTTTGCCAACTCGAGGGCGACTGGTGCCAAATCGTGGATTGGCATTGGCGCTGTCTTCTTTGGAGCGATTGCCCTGCTGGTATATGCCTACCTGACCAATCTGGGCTGGAATGTCTTGCAATATGTGTTGGCTATTCTTGTTGCCGCGGGTCTGGTCGGAGGCATCGCT
>CAZQBR010000005.1:0-6381 GCA_964591975.1 uncultured Dehalococcoidales bacterium | reverse complement strand
GTAAATGCGACTTCATCTGCAAAACGATGGTATCACAGAAAGGAGCAGGGCTTCAGGAAACATCTTACTTTCGTGGCAATTCACATCCATCCCTCCATTGTGGGCTTGCTATTCCGGCCTTTGGATTGAGTCTTTGCTGTGGTATTCTACATCTACCTGATAGTCGCTACACTGGTTATCCTTCGACTGCTACTCTATGTTCAACATCCTGTTGCGCTGCTCTTGTTCATTGGGGCAGTGTTGATCGTAGTGTACGGCTTCTCACCCACCCCTGGCCTAGAGTGGTCTGTGCCTGTATCCTCTCTGAAGTTGCTTGTAGCTCATGCACTGCAAGAAGAGCCCTACCGTTGAAGAGTGCCGGAGCTAATATCAGAAGTTGTGAAAATTGGTGACGTTGGAGGTAGAGAAGACGTATTCCTACGCATTCGCCGCCGGGACAACACTCCCTATCTGGTGTTCAAGACCATGGAATGGTTGAGCAAGCACTGGCGACCACTTAATTGGGACATGAATTTGATGACTCTGATATTAGAAGGCGAGACTCTTAGGGATGGTTTCCTCAAACGCCGAGAGCCACGTGGGCTGGTAGGTGCAATGGCATGGCTAAAGAAATGGAGGGAAGGGAATTCCCACAATATTTGGCAAGAGCTCTCGACGTCACCAGGCGCTGGGATACTTTACTCCGCAGAAATTCTTGGAACATTACCAACAAAACAAAAGAAAGGAGAAGGTGTCACTAACGCCATGAACGAATAGGTGGGATTGCAAAAGTATTGTAATTAGTATATCTTTTACTGTAAATCATAAGGATTTATGCGATGCAGGCCAATGCAGCAATTGGAGGTTAAGAAGTGAATAAGCTAGAAATACTAAGAAAATGCAACTTGTTTCGTGGTTTGAACGATGAGCAACTTAGCGTAATAGAGAAAATGTCCACTTATGAAGTATTTGAGCCGGGAGTAGTTATATGTAAGCAGGGTAGCAAAGCAGACAAGATTTGGGTAATCGAAGAGGGCTTAGCGGGGATTATCCTGCAAGTAGGACCGCTGGCCCAACGCCAACTTCAATCCGTTTCGAGTTTTGAATGCTTCGGGTGGTCAGCTATGATAGAGCCACATGCTCGTACTTCTACGGTAAAAGCCATACGAAGGACAAGGGTGCTAGCCTTTAGTGGGCAAGAATTATGTGATTTGTGTCGTACTAACCCTGAGCTGGGCTATAAAATAAGCACGGCAGTAGCACGTATGCTGGGAACAAGGCTACGTCACGCATTTACACAGTTGGTGGGTGTCACCTCACAGGACCAATTAGATAACTTCTAACTGCCCTGGTGACGCCAGAACCAATTATGTTGCCTGAAGAACCACTTCGATCTTGGTCTGCGGTCGCTTGGGTTAAATGGGTAGTAAGGAGAGGTCGCAGTAAGTGCAATACAGAAAAATATTTTGCGAGCAGGAGGTATAGATATGGAAGAAGCAAAAGCAATTACTTCTATGATGGAGGAGAAAAGAGTTTTCCCCCCTCCTGAGGAGCTTAGCAGGAAGGCGTATATAAAGAGCTTAAAAGAGTATAAAGAGATTTACCAGAGGTCTATTGATGACCCTGAGGGATTCTGGGGAGAGATGGCAGAGCAGCTCGATTGGTATAAAAAGTGGGATAAGGTGCTTGTCGAAGATTTCAAGGAGGGAAAGCATGAGTGGTTTGTGGGGGGTAAGCTCAATGTGTGCTATAACTGCTTGGACAGGCATCTTAAAACTTGGAGGAAGAACAAAGCAGCATTGATTTGGGAAGGGGACATCGGTGATAGTAAGACATTAACCTACCAACAGCTGTATCACGAGGTGTGCAAGTTTGCCAACGTATTGAAGAAGCATAGCGTCAAGAAAGGTGACCGTGTGTCCATTTACCTGCCTATGATACCCGAGCTGCCAATCGCCATGTTAGCCTGTGCCAGGATTGGTGCTATTCACAGCGTAATTTTTGGCGGTTTTAGCGCTGATGCATTAAAGGATAGGATACTGGACTGTGGGTCTAAATTACTCATTTGTGTTGATGGTTACTACCGTGGCGGTAGAATGTTCAGAAGTAAGGATAACCCCGACGAAGCTCTTGAGAGCTGCCCCGATGTGGCAGATGTGATTGTAGTCAAGAGAGCTGATATCCAAGTGGCTATGAGAGAGAATCGCGATTACTGGTGGGATGACGAGATGGCTGCCGAGGATATAAAGCCATATTGTGAGCCCGAGGTGATGGATGCTGAGGATCCTCTCTTTATACTATATACCAGCGGCAGCACAGGTAAACCCAAAGGAGTGCTTCATACACAGGCTGGGTATCTCCTATACTGCTACCAGACCTTTAAATGGATATTCGACATAAAGGAAGAAGACACCTTCTGGTGCACTGCAGATATCGGTTGGGTGACTGGTCATAGTTACATTGTCTATGGACCCTTGGCCCTTGGGGCCGCAGGTCTCATGTTTGAAGGGGTTCCAACTTATCCTCATCCGGATAGATTTTGGGAGATTGTAGAAAAACACCAGGTTAATATTCTCTACACTGCCCCTACCGCCCTTCGGGCAATAATGAGAGAGGGCGATGAATGGCCCAATAAACATGATTTAAGCTCTCTGCGCATCCTGGGTACAGTTGGTGAACCTATCAATCCTGAAGCTTGGATGTGGTACTACAATGTAATAGGTAAGGGGAAGCGCCCAATTGTGGATACTTGGTGGCAGACAGAGACAGGTGCCACACTGATTTCTCCCCTACCAGGGGCCACTCCTCTTAAACCAGGTTCGGCTACACTGCCCTTTCCAGGGATTGAGCTTGCGATACTCAGGGAGAACGGTTCTACTGTTGATGTGAACGAGGGCGGTTATCTGGTGATCAAGAAACCTTGGCCGGGTTTGATGCGGCGGGTGTACGGCGAGCCAGAAAGGTTCAAGAACACTTACTTTGTTCAGTACCCTGGTGTATATACTACGGGAGACGGAGCCAGGGTAGATGAAGATGGTTACTATTGGTTGATGGGACGCATAGACGATGTTATCAATGTGTCAGGTCATCGAATAGGAACAGCTGAAGTTGAAAGTGCTCTAGTATCCCATGATAAGGTGGCAGAGGCTGCGGTTGTTGGTGTGCCTCATGAGGTAAAGGGGCAGGGCATATACGCCTATGTTACTCTAAAAGCCGGCGTGGATAAATCTGATGCTCTCAAGAAGGAGTTGGTAACCCATGTTCGTACAGAAATTGGCCCCATAGCCACGCCAGATAAGATTCAATTTACTGATGCTCTACCCAAGACCAGAAGCGGCAAAATTATGAGGAGAATACTGTCCAAGATTGCTACTGGAAAGGTCAGTGACTTGGGTGATACTAGCAGCTTGGCTGACCCATCGGTAGTTGATACCTTGCTTAGAGAGAGTCAGTAACTGCTAAGTGAGAATATTCCTTTCCTGAAAATTGGGCTAACCTAGTCCTAAGAGCTAGTTCCCTCTATTAAGAAACGGAGGCCTCTTCAAACGCCAAAGGATTATCTTTAAGGTTAATTTGCGTGCCTCAGGACTAGCTGATTTTGGGCAGCTTGGGTATTTGCTGGTATGATTGGCAGCCAGCAGTGGGAAACCTTCAATCTAGTTGTGTTTATTTTCTGTGGTTTATTTTGAATACACCAGAGTCTGGATTTTTTGAGTAAGTTATGCCCAATGCAGGCCAGTTGCCACTCGCTGCTCACCTTGTCAATACCCTTCAGCAAGAATTGACAAAATCCTCTCGCCTGTTTGATCTGGCCAAATACTGGCTCTGGCAATTGTTTCCTCAGGGCATAGTATTCCTTCCCCTTCTTTGTTCTCAATTTACACCGCATTCTATCTGCTGTAGAGAGGTCTTTCGGTATCCGCCCACGTGGCGAAGCCAGCATAGCTTCGCTGTAATGCATCTTATCAGGTGGCATACAGACATCTATCCTCTGAGTGCTGAGATTTTCCCACCGTGTCCTTTGAGAAGTACCCCACATCGGCTGATACCCGGTGTGGCAGTCGCTTAATGTTAGACTTTACTGCCTCTACCAAAGGTTTTGCCTGTCCTTTTGGCCAGGCAGTGACTAAAGATATTCTTGAGGAATTGGATAACGATCTGCAGCAGCAAAGAGAGAATGGCATGGAAGTGGTAGCTTTCAAAGAGCACTGGCTGGTTACAATCTTGGGCGATATCAAGCTAAGGAGGAGGCTGTATCAAGACAAAGATGGTAATTATCGATTCCTGCTGGATGAAAAGATGGGTCTTGATAAAGGCAGCCATGTAAGCCCCAGGATGAAGAAGCGAGGTATGAGCTGGACCAGGCAGGGCGCTGATAGAATGGCGAGGTTGATAGGTCTAAAGGAGATGAGTGAGCTTAATGCCTGGATAAAATGCCAGGGTACGCCTCAGTATACTCCAGTGAAAGAAAGGATAATGCTTGAAGAGGATCAACATCGAGGCGAAAAAGATGATAGTGCTTGGCTTAACGCAGGACTGCCGGCTCTGCATGGTCCTCACTATGACTGCCCCCGGGTCCAGATATTACGCACATTGATTTGGGGAGATACAGGGATATAGCCGATGTTAGCTATCAGGGATTTTTGCTTACCAACTCTTGACAATAAACAATTGATTTTGACATTATATAAGAGAGCTCAGAAAGTGGATATGATTACAGTAATGTAACTGGAAGAAAAGCACGGCAGTAAGGGAGGTGATGCAGCATGAGAAAGAAATTGCTTCTGGCCATTCTGAGCCTGTCGGGATTCCTGGGCACTGTTGTCGTAAATGGGCTTGCTGTTGTTCTACCTATAAACAACAAAACGACCGGCGAGTTGTCGGACCAATACCCCAATCTATTCACCCCAGCAGGGCTCACCTTTTCAATTTGGGGAGTAATCTATGTCCTGCTTGCGATTTTTGCCATATATCAGTTGACCATCGTCATCAAAAAAGATACTGAAAAGTCATCCTTTATCGAAAGAATCGGCCTGCTCTTCTTTGGTTCTTCTATTGCAAATATCGGTTGGATATTCGCGTGGCACTACGAAATCGTTCCTCTGTCTCTAGTTTTGATGCTTCTGCTGCTAGGGTGCCTTATTGCGATTTACCTGCGGCTTCACATTGGAAAACCAGCTCCGACAAGAACTGAAAAGTACCTGGTCCATCTACCTTTCAGCGTATATCTTGGCTGGATTACTATAGCTACAATTGCCAATGTTACCGCTTTGCTGGTCGATGTCAACTGGAACACATTTGGACTCGGGGAGCAATTCTGGGCTGTAGCCGTTATTGCTGTTGGTATAGCAATTGCTCTGAGTATACTGTTTACCCGAAAAGACATATTCTATTGTCTCGTTGTCGACTGGGCATTGCTTGGTATACTGATAAAACGACTTGCCGTGGAAACTGTACCTGATCAAAGCGTGATAGTCATCACTATTGTTGGCCTGGTTCTGATATCGGCTGGAATAATCGTCCAAGGGGTGAGAAGGAGGATATACTAGCGTGATGGCGATGCGGTATATTCCGGTCCTGACTGCCGCTGGTTGTTGAAGCGCTCAGGTACGTTGACAAATGCCATTTGCTGAAAACGCCGAACTGGACCACGTGCCGACAAGCCATTCCCAGAGAGTCTAATGGGGCAGTATGGAGCGATTAAATCCGGACAAACTACATGTTACATATTTAGCCGGCACTACTCCGGAAAATCTAATTCTGCCCAGACACTACACGCTGACTCATTCCGATAGAACGGGACAACTCTTTCTTTCTATAGGTGATAAGTATGAGACGAAGCAGGTCTCCAGGCTGTACACCAGGCTGATGAGAGATGAAGTCCTTGCTGAATTTGCCAAAGAAGAAGATAGTTTGGTATTCGGGGTTCATTGCCATGTCAGTGGGGGCTTTGTTCTCGGCACAGCTAAGTGGCGATACAATATCTTTCGCTATGAATTACCGCTTGTCTTAGAAGCCATCAGATACGGCGATAGGACTCTATTCGAACAGAACCCGGAGCTCGACAATGCCCCGGTGCTTATACATTTTAAATCTACTGATATACGGTTCAATAAGGTCGAAAATTGGGGCAGCATGGCTGATTACAGGTAATAAAATATCAAATGACAATACTTAATGGATTCGCTCAATCGCTGTGCCACTCATGGCGATATAGCGTGTTTAGAAGGCTCAGAAGGAGGTGCAGACATCACAGCCATCCAGATTTATGATGCCAGGCAGAACAGGGTGGTGACCGTAGAGAAAATCGAGAAGCCGGATGCGGAATGGAAGGAGCTGCTGACCGAAAAGCAGTATGAAATCACGACCAGGAAGGGAACGGAATTTCCGGGCACCTGCCTC
>CAZQBR010000004.1:0-24827 GCA_964591975.1 uncultured Dehalococcoidales bacterium | reverse complement strand
AAGCCAGATACACCCTCAGGAAAGCCAGGATAATTCTCCACCAGCGAGGCATTCAGTATTTGACCTCCAAATACACCACGCTCGATCAGCAAGCTCTTGAGGCCTGCTCGTGAGGTATAGAGCCCGGCAGTAAGTCCGGCAGGACCGCCTCCGATAATGATTACTTCATATTTTGCCACTGTTTGCCTCCGTTCCATAGTTTAGGTAGATGTCGGAGTCTCGCCCGGGTGTAACCTCTGCCATTTAGCAAGCAGTTCCTCCTGGCTTTCCACATGGTCTGGGTCAAGCACAGCGGCATCTACCGGGCACACCTCAGCACACTTAGGTGATTCGAAATTACCTACGCACTCTGTGCACTTGTCGGGGTCGATTACATAAATTTCTTCCCCCTCTGAGATTGCTTCATTCTTGCACTCCGCTTCACAGGCGCTGCAACTGATGCACTCCTCGGTAATTTTGTAAGCCATCTGCTAATCTCCTTGAATTTATTTATTGTTACTTATGCTCAACCTTTCCAATTCTCCTGTTCCATAGCTAGGAAAGCTAGGCGTTCTTCCTGGTTCATCTCCGCTAGCCTGACTTCGATTTTCGCACCCAGTTCCATCACTGCCTGGCGCAGGCTGCTCATAAGATAGTCCTTGATTGAAGCAGGGATGCTCAGAAAAGGAAGCACGAGGGTAAGCGTGATCTCATCGCCTTTCAGGCTTACATCCTTGACCATTCCCAACTCAACCAGGCTGCGATTGATCTCTGGGTGCATCACCTGCTCTATTGCTTGATGTATATCTTCTTCCGAAATATCTTTAGTCACCATACCTCCTTTCCCTTCAGCTCTCTATACTTCATTCTTTCTGCCTCACCTCATATATTTGGTATGTCGTATTTGTGCTTCAGAATGTAGTTCCTTTCGCCACTAAATTTTTCGTCATTCTGAGACACATATGATTCTGTTCTCCGTATAAGGCTCGGGCTTATGAAGCAAGGTCATCTAATTACAGCGAGAATATCGCTTTTCGAGATGATTAAATACTTTTTATCCTCGAACTCAATTTCATCGCCAGTAAATTTGGCATAAACTACTGTATCCCCTACTTTAATTTTCTCAGCAAGTTCCTCATCCGTTCCAACTCCCACAACCTTGCCTCTTCTTGGTTTCTCTTTGGCAGTATCGGGAAGGATTATGCCTCCTTTGCTTTTGGTTTCCTCGGCTTCTTCCGGTTCAACTAAGACCCGGTCCTCAAAGGGTTTGATCTGCATCTTGAAAAGCCTCCTTTCTTATTTGATGCCCAGTAATTTATCGATTTTCGCCTTATCAAAACCGACTATGGATTGGTTATTAATTAAGACGACAGGTACGCCCCTTATATTTCGGCGCTTGAGTTCTCTGGCTCCCTCAGGGTCTCGTTCTACATTTACTTCCCGGAATCTGAACCTTTTCTCCTTTAGATACTGTTTAACACTGCTACACCAAGGGCATGAAGCGCCTGTAAGAATTATGATCCTTGGCTGACTAGTAGCAGGCATAAAATACCTCTCTTTATTGTTTTAAATGACCTATAAGCTTGGTGATTCAAGCACATCTTCAATATCTCCTTGCGGTTTAAATTGCCTCAGGTCGTTTCGGTTCCCTCCATCTCCTGGCTTAGCCTCTGGGAGCAAGAAATCTAGGACTTCTCTAATCTCCTGTCCTGCTTTGCCTCTATGCAGCGGACGACCCTCGAAACAAGCCTCGAAAATCTCCGGTTGATTATGGATGGCTCCAATGACTCTAACCCCCCTTTTGCTTAGCTCTTGTCTTAACTTCGAGGCCATCCTAGCCGATCTTACCTTATTGAGCACAGCCCAGGTATTGTCTACTCCGCTCCCGGTAGCCAAGTTTTGTATCCTTTCGGCGAGCGTTATAGATTCCAAAGAGGGCTCAACCACGGCCAGTACATCGTCTATGCTGGTCTCGACACCTCTGCCGAAATGCTCCACACCCGCTTCCATATCCACGATTGTTATTTCCTTATCCTTAAGGCGGAGCTTTTTAAGGAATTCTCGGCTCAAGACTCCCATAGGGCAGGCGCATCCCTCCAGAGATTGAAGTATCTTACCTATGGCAACCATTCGGATTCCATCCTTCTCAAGCATATACTCGGGGGGAATGTCTCTTAACCAAATCCCAGCTTGGGCTAAAACTTGCGGTTGGTTCATCTTTTGTTTTAAACTTTTCTTTCCGCCAACGAGCTCCATAAGTGGAACAGGTGCCCTGTCGAAGCCAAACATGCGATAAAGCCCCGAGTTTGACTCATCCGAATCAACGACCAGCACTTGGAACCCTCTGTCTCGAAATTCATTTGCCAGCAAGGTGACTATGGTGCTTTTGCCACTGCCACCTTTTCCACAAACTGAAATCTTCATCTGTCTTTTATAAGCTAGCCTTTATTCTTCAACAAGGAGAGCAGTCTTTCTAAATCCTGGTACCACTTTCTTGAATTGATCCTTAAAGTAATTCAATCACTATTTCCTTAGTTAGTTGTTTGTGTCCTGTCCACATGGCAAGCAGAGGGATTTGATAGCGGCCTATAATATTGTACCAGCGCTATTCCCCGGCCGATGTCTCTGAACTGGACATCGGCTTCTCCCAGGCTTGGCTTTATTCTGGATAACACGTTTTCTATTTTTTCCTTTATCCCTTGTTCCGTTCAAAGTTGCTTGTAGTTAGCATTGTCACTTTGCTGCCTTAAGCAATCGCAGGTGCTCTCTTAGGAAAAATTCCTCCTTAAAGCTAGTAAATCCTTGACTCGAGAGCATTTCCTTTAGGTCGAGCTTGAGAAATTCTAAAGCAAGCTGGCACTCTCCATGGATAAACGCCCAGCGAAGGGGAAACCATAGCATGTCCAAGTCGAATTCATTATAGTCTAGAATAGAAAAGACCCCACCTGGCTTTAGGGCTCGGTAAGCATTGTTAATAATCCCGACCTTCTGGGCATCCTCAAAGCCGTGCAAGGCAAATGAGATAAAGATGCTATCAAATTCTTCATGGTATGTCAAAGGCATTTCAATTCGCTGCTCCTTAAACTCGACATTGGGATGAGACCGGCAGCGTTTCCGAGACAAGTTCAGCATTTCCTTACTGACGTCAAGCCCCAATATCTTTCCCTTGGGGCTTATTTTGCGGGCTATGAAGCAGTCGTTTCTGCCTGTCCCCGAACCTAGGTCAAGAATAGATTGTCCCGGCTGGATATCCATTTTATCAACAACTTTCCTAATTAAACGAGGGTAATACCCCAGCGAGATCACGTTCATAAAAAGGTCATAGTGGCGGGCTTCTCTTGGCCCGACCTCTACCTTCGACCTTGGTGATGGCAAAATACACCCCTAGCTAAGCATTGCCAGATATTCGCTGGCGTATTTCCCGTTCTTAGCGCCCTCAAACATCTCACATTTCTTTACCATTTGCAATGCCAAGTACTCGCTGGCAGCCATCCCTGTAGAAGCTCCTTCTGAAGCGGAAGTAATAAGATGTCGATGGCCGGGAGTGATTTCGCCGCAAGCGAATATTCCTTCATTGTTGGTTCTCATTTGACTATCGACCTTTACAAATTTTCCCTCCATCTCAATCCCTGCTTCGTGTGCCAGTTTAGTATTCGGCTCTGTTCCCACGCAGATGATCACCCAGTCGATTGCTATCTCCTTCTGCTCAGCAGTTTTATTATTGATCACTACTGCTGCCTCGACCTTATTGTTGCCTCTTATTTCCCTGACCTCGGTGTTGTACCAAATCTCGATACCCTCCTTTTGCAACCTCTTAGTCATAGCAGGATAAGCCCTCAGCGACTCTCTTCGATGAACCAGGATAACCTCATTAGCTTTGCTTTTGGTTACTAGTGCACTCTTTGCTGTGCTATTTCCCCCACCTACCACCAAAATCTTCTTCCCTGTGAATTGCTTATAGTCGCGCTTGGCATAATAGGATATGCCCTGGCCGACAAACTTGTCCTCTCCAGGGACACCGAGCTTTTGCATGGTGCTGCCTGTGGTCAGTATGATGGCTTTAGCCTGGTACTGACTCGACTCAGTGGTTACAAGTAAGTTCTTGGTATCAAGGCTTAGTACGTTCTCCCGCCTTAGTTCTGCCCCGACGCCACCGGGAGGCGGCGATATGACTTGCTTCCGCATGTAGTTCATCAGCACCTCGCCATCGCCAGGCGGGAACCCCGGGTAATTGGCCACAGTGTAAGCGATGGCACCCTGTCCACCCACCCAGTTAGCCTCCAGAACCAGCGTGCTCCAACCATCGAGCTGGGTAAAGATCGCCGCTGATAATCCGGCAGGGCTAGCCCCAACGACGATGACGTCCTTTTTTCCATGCTATGCCTCCTTTCATTAGTTGAGTTGGGGTATCATATATGCGTTCGACTTACAGCATCCTAATTGCCTCCAAAGGGCAAGATTCAACGCATGTACCACAGTCTTGGCAGAAGCCCGGAATGGGATAGGGCAAATCATACGGCTCTTCTTGCTTCCAGAGCTTAGTGGGACATTCAAGAACAGCAGCGCACACTCCTTTGTCACATCTCTCCGGGTGACACTTCTCATAGTCCACCGCTACCTTTAATTTTGGTTCTAGCATCATCTCTAATACGAAGCTCCTCTGGTTTCATTTCTCCTTACATTTATGGCAATAACCTTCCAAATATAACTCGACCTTGGTCACAGAAAAGTCATTTTTGCGTTGCACCTCTGCTATCAATTTGCGAATTAGGGGACTCTCAAACTCAATGACTTGCCTACAACCTTGGCATACCAGGTGCTGATGTTCTCCTAATCGCTTCATTTCATAGTAACAGCGCGTCTGCCCCAGATGCCTTTCATCTATCAGGCCTCGTTCCTTAAATAAGTGAAGATTACGATAAACTGTGGCAAGGCTGATGTTAGCATCCTTCTTGCTGGCTCGGCGGTACAGTTCCTTAGCGTCTAGATGCATTCCAGCCTGGTGTATGATACTCAGGAGAAGGCTTCTCTGTGCTGTGACTGGTGTGATCTTCCTTTGCTTATAGTTGCGATTGATTTGCATTCTCATTCATCAATGTAGCAAATTATTTTGACCGTGTCAAGGCGGCCGCTTAATTTACGCGAGACCTTACGGCTAAAGCGGAAACTTTGATTGCGCAGATGGTATAATTGGAACAATTTGTGAGTCAGTTACCAGTGCTCAGGACAATTATGGAAAAGTGGCGCAGTCTGGAATTGAAGCCTATAGGGGTAATTCATTCTCCTTACCATTCTAGAGTAGAAGCACCACGGCAGGGTTGTGGACGGGAGGAAATCAGTCGAGTAGAGGTGTTTAAAGAGTTTGAAGAGGGCTTAAGAGGTATAGAGGGATTCTCCCACATTATTTTGATATATTGGTTTCATAGGTCTCTTGGATATTCCCTCATAGTTAAATCGCGCGGCGTTTTTACTACTAGATCCCCAGATAGGCCTAGCCCATTGGGATTATCTGTTGTAGAGCTAATAGCTAGAGAGAGAAACATCCTTAAGATAAGAGGACTAGATGCCTTGGATGGCACTCCGCTTTTGGATATCAAACCGTATGTTCCCACAATAGACGGAGAAGGCAGCTACCAAAGCTGATTGACTTAGAAGTAAGTCGAGGATGGAGAAAGACTGACAGCAACGCATATCTTTATACTGCTAGGTGCTGGAGCCAGTGCTGGTTTTGCTAGCGGGCTGCTTGGGGTTGGTGGTGGCTTTGTTATGGTCCCGGTTACCTGTTGGGTAGTCACGGCTATGGGTATTCCATCCACTATCGCTACAAGGATAGCCTTTGGGACAAGCTTACTGGCAGTGTTGCCTACAGTGATGAGCAGTGCCTGGAGGCATAACAAGATAAAGGCAGTCCGGTGGAGAGCGACGCTGGTCTTGGGGCTATGTGGCTTAGCTGGAGCTTTAGCTGGAGCTACCCTGGCTGCTCATCTTTCTGGTAAAACATTGCAGGTAGGGTTTGGAGGACTAGTCCTAGCTATTGCCTTATGGATGGGCTTGGGAATACTGCCGAAATTAGCGAAAGGAACAACGGAGCCAAGGAATGATTTTTGGCGCTTGGCAGTTTATGGCTTTCCTATAGGTATGGTAAGTGGACTTACAGGTCTTGGGGGTGGGGTGTTAATAGTCCCAGTACTGGTACTGGTGTTGAATTTCCCCATGCACATTGCTATAGGAACATCTGTTGCTTCAATAATGTTTACTAGCTTGGGTGGTGTTATCGGGTATATTGTAAATGGCCTTGGGGTGCCTATGTCTCTTCCCTATTCAATAGGTTATATAAATTTATCTATAGGGCTATGTCTAGCAGCTACCAGTATTCCTATGTCGCAACTTGGAAGCAGGACAGCACATGCCCTGCCAGCGAAGCAACTACGGTATATCTTTATCGCAGTCATGGCCTATGCTGGACTGAAGATGCTCGGTGCATGTTAGCTAGCTTACGGGTACGTTCTGAAGATCAACGTATGTTGATGTTATTAAGAGGAGGCTTCACATTTCCTCAAGAGGGGTTTGCCTTCACTATTATTTCGTCTCCTACTCCCATCCCCAGAAAATTACAGGCATTTTCATTTCTTAATGATATTTCTAGGCAGCCGCCACTGCCTAGAATAGCCATTAATCCCTCCTCTTGGGCATAATAACTGCTTACGCCGTGAATACGGTATCCTGCTATCTCAATAACAAGCTCTTCCCCTTTGCTAGGCAGGTCACTGTTTTTAATATCTGTAATTAAATTGCCAAAATGGTCGACATGTAAGATATGTCCTATCAGGTTGCCTTGTGGATCGGAGAATGGTTTTGGAATAGGGAAGGCATGAAGGGAAGTGATTTTCTCCCCAAATTCATAAGGCGATATGTCCAGAGAAAGGCCAGCAGCCACTGGAGCAAAAATATCTCGCCCGTGAAAAGTGGAACTGACTGGATGTCGCCAAAATCGAGGGTCGGTAATAGCTACAGCTTCAAGACCTTTTTTAAAATTTAGCTTCTCAAGGTTATAAGGATATTGGCTTGAAGAACTTCCAGTAGGAGATAACTCATTAATTATGTAGCTAAGAATGCCATTATCAGGAGCAACGAATAGAGCCCAAGATGTTTTCAGGATTATTGCCTGGCGCTTGCTGCCCACATCGGGGTCGACGATAGCCATATGAATGGTTTGTTTGGGGAAGTAGCGGTAGGCGATATTCAAGATGAAAGCGCCCTGAAGGATATTCTGCGGCTCGATAGAGTGAGTTATATCGATAATATTAGCTTCAGGATTGATGGTTAAGATGACGCCTTTCATTGCGGCAACATAGGCATCACTGGAGCCAAGATCAGTGGTTAATGTGATTACACGGTTCATTCTTAGTTAGGGAGTAAGCGTGACAATCAGTACTGCCAAGATGACAAAAACGACAGATAAAACTATGGTTAGTTTTAATAAAGTTTTCTCTACTCCTCGTCGTGTTCGATATACAGAGTCAGATTGCCCGAAGATTCCTCCTAAACCTCCACCGTGTAATTGAAATAGGATGGTGGCAATTAAGGCTATAGCGACTAATAGTTGAGCAACAATGAAGGAAGTGTGCAATTTACTTTTCTCCTAGCTCCTGTATAAGGACTTCATTCACTAAGGCAGGGTTGGCTCTTCCTCTGGAGGCTTTCATTA
This sequence comes from uncultured Dehalococcoidales bacterium, assembly GCA_964591975.1. Taxonomy (GTDB): domain Bacteria; phylum Chloroflexota; class Dehalococcoidia; order GIF9; family AB-539-J10; genus JAFGBN01. Next base: position 17,140 of record CAZQBR010000004.1, on the reverse strand, counting down.
CCTGTCCTGTAATAAAGGTTAAGGCTTGCTGTTTGCCGGCATTGTAATCTGATACTGCCTTGATATTATCGGCTAGCACTTTCTTTATTATCTCTCTTATCTCAGTGGTATCGCTAATCTGGCTGAGCTTCTTTTCTCGCACAATATCGCTGGCTCTTTTACCACTAAGGAACATCTCTTCAAGTACTGCCTTGGCAACTGGTCCGCTAATAGTTCCGTTATCTACCAGGCTAAACATTTCTACCAGATGTTCTGGGCTTATTTTAACATTTTCAATTTCAATGTTAGTAGCATTAAGCAATCGGCTGAAATCTCCCAAAAGCCAATTGCTTATCACTTTCGCCTTACTATGCCCCATCAACTTAGGGCAATTCTCAAAATAGTCAGCTAATGCCTTAGAATTGGTTAAGATGTTGGCATCGTATAGGGGCAAACCATATTGTGCTATAAAGCGGTCTCTTCTCGCTTCGGGCAATTCGGGAAGCTTTGCTCTAATTTCATCTATCCAGGCTCTATCGAAAGCCAAGGGGGGTAAATCGGGCTCAGGAAAATATCGGTAGTCATCAGCATACTCCTTGGTTCTCTGAGTTTGAGTTATGCCTTTTTCCTCTACCCAACCTCTGGTTTCCTGCACAAGCTCACCACCTTCTTCGAGCACTTCTTTTTGCCGTTTAGATTCGTGTTTCATAGCTTGGAAAACCGCCTTGAAGCTATTCATATTCTTGACCTCCACTTTAGCTAGAAGCTCCTTGCTGCCTAGAGGACGAAGGCTTATATTGGCGTCACATCTAAAACCGCCCTCTTCCATATTGCCGGTAGACACTCCTAAATAGCGGAGGATATTGCGTAGCTTAACAAGGTAATCACAGGCTTCTTCAGGGGAGCTAATTTCAGGCTCGCTAACGGTTTCCATCAGCGGTACTCCAGAGCGATTGACATCTATCAAGCTAGAATTTCCCCTATGCCACAACTTTGCCACGTCCTCCTCAAGGTGCACTCTAGTGATATTGATTCTTTTCTTAGAGCCGTTGCTATCAATAGTTAACCAACCCTGTTTGCCAATGGGGGCGTCATACTGAGAAATCTGGTAGCCCTTCATTAAGTCAGGATAGCAGTAGTTCTTACGGTCGAATTTGGTGTATTCAGGGACGGTACAGTTTAGAGCAAGGGCGGTCATTACCGTATAGTCCACTGCTTTCTTGTTAATAACAGGCAGAACACCAGGCATACCTAGGCAAATAGGGCAAACGTGAGTATTAGGTGGGGCATCAGCGTAGTCGGTGCTACAGCTACAGAACATCTTGCTCTTGGTTAGCAACTGAGCATGAACTTCTAGGCCGATGACAATCTCATACTCCATGAATTTTGAGCTAGTATAGCAGCCCCGCTAAGGTGAAGCAAGAGCGTGTGCTGGCTGACCACATAGGTAACACTTGGCCAGGAATTTTAGCAAGTTCCTTTTCAATATACTCTACGGGAGCAAGATAGGCAAGAGACTGATGAGGGCGGTTGAAGTTATACTCAACAAGCCATTCGGTTAGCCGGGGATTGAGCTCTTCAGGGTCTAAAGATAGATTGGAGTTATAGAGCCATTCATACTCTAAGGTCTGGTTAAACCTTTCTATCTCCGAGTTATCCTTAGGGGTTTTGGCTCTTGAAATGGAGTGAACTCCTGAGGCTGGACACAATGGGTTAGGAATATTAAGGAGGGCTGGCAGGGTCAGAGTATAATCGAAAGGAGAAAGAACCTTGCCATGAGGAATCAGAGAAGTTTCAGCCTAGAATTCAAGCGCCTCACTCCCTCCCAGAAATTGTCTGACCTGTTCGATTGTTTGTAAATTCCTATCGTTCATGATCAGTTGCATGCCCCAATCATAAACGAGTTACCTGTTACCTCAGGCTCATCTCGCGTTAGAAATCATCCCTCCCTCCAGGCTCATCTTGTATTGGAAGAGACTGCCACTTGACAAGCATGGAGAGGAGGATTAGAATCGCCCGCAATCAAAAACGGTATGTTGCAGGATAGTTTAAATTTGGATACTGATTTGTATCTCAATTTTAGTGGTGGGTTTGTTCGTTACTCCTTCGATGTTAGCCCGTTTAATCCTCACCTTTTAGGGCTTATAGCCTCGATTGCTTTGGAACTACTCTAAATCTCAACCTTGGAGGGAAAATGCATTTTATAATAGCAGGCTTAAGTAATATAGGGAAAAACCTAACCGAGCTCCTTTCCAAAGAAGGGAACGAGGTAACGGTTATAGACTTAAATGAAGGGAAATGCGCTGAAATGGCAGCATCTTCTGACGCGATGGGGATACCAGGAGATGCTACCCAAAGGTCAGTTCTGGAAGAGGCAGGGGTCAGGAATGCCAAGGCATTGGTGGCTGTAACTGGTGATGACTCAGACAATTTGATGATTTCTATGTTGGCTAAGGAAATGGGGGCAAAGAAGGTGATCTCTCTAGTGAATGATGCAGTTCATGCGGAAACTTTTAAACAGGCTGGAGTTAGCTTCCAGGTTAAGCCAGACGCTATAGTAGCCAAGCATATTTCCAGGATGGTCTCGCAGCCTTATGTGAAGGATTTTCTCTCTTTTGAGAGGGCAGAGATCTTCGAAATAGAGTGTGAGGATGGCATGAAGTGTGTTGGGAAGAAAGTATCTGAGATAGGAACTGCAAACGGTATGAAAATCCTTGTGCTGGAGCGAGAAGGGAAACATTTGAATGAAGATGCTAAGATAGAACCCAAAGACTGGCTGACTCTCATCGTAGACCGGGAGTCTACTAAAAAGGGAGTCGAATTTATGAATAAATGGTTCGCCAAAGGATAAGCTTAACCCTTCATATCCTTGGTTCGTTTCTGAAATACCTGGCTTTAGTCTATATCCCTCCCTTGGTAACTGCTCTTCATTATGGCGAGAACTGGCGAATTTTTTTATATTCCTTACTGCTCACTTTAGCGATTGGTTTATTTCTTGAATTCAGATTCAAGACCACAAGAGTAATAGAACGTGCCGACGGCTTTACTATAGTCTCTTTTACCTGGCTTCTTGTGCCGCTCCTTGGTGCTGTTCCTTATGTGTTTCTGGGATGGAATTTCCTTGATGCCTTTTTTGAGGCTATGTCTGGCTTCACTACTACTGGCGCTACCGTGTTGGGGAGTGTGGAGGAGCTACCCAGGAGCGCCCTTTTATGGCGTAGCCTTACCCAATGGGTGGGTGGAATGGGAGTAATAGCGCTATTTATTGCTATCTTACCAAGGCTGGGAGTAGGAGGTTCTCAGCTCTTTGAACGTGAGTTTCCCGGTCCTATGCCCGAAAGGCTTCGGCCCAGATTTAGAACTACAGCAAAGCTTCTTTGGACGATTTACGTAGCTTTCACTGCTGCTGAAATAGCGCTCCTTTATTTCTGGGCTAAGCTTCGACTCTTTGATTCAATTTGCGTCTCCCTCTGTACTCTCTCTACTGGTGGATTTACCCCTACCACTGGAAGTATTGGATCTTACGCCAATCCCTTGGCTGAGTACATCATCATGACTTTCATGTTCCTGGCAGGCACAAACTTCATAATTCATTATCAAGTTCTAAGGGGGAAATTTAAGATAGTTAAAAACGAGGAATTCAGGCTCTACTTAATTCTTTTGGCTTCAGCCGCGCTAGTGCTAATCCTTTCTCAAGGTCTTGGCTCATATAGGTTTGGGCTCTTTCAGGCAATCTCGATTATGACCACTACGGGCTTTGCCACTTGCGATTTTGACTCCTGGCATTTCGGTGCCAGAATGGTGCTTCTGGCTTTGATGTTCATTGGGGGTTGTGGTGGCTCTACCGGGGGAGGGATAAAGGTAGTGCGGATTTTAACCCTGTTGAAACATAGCAAGGTAATGATGAGGAGGGCTGTCTCCCCGAAAGCCGTAATTCCAGTGAAATATGATCGAAAACCACTCTCCGAGGACGTAATTCGAGATATAATCTCCTTTTTCTTTCTTTACTTACTTGTGGCAGTTGCGAGTTCCATAATACTCAGTTTTTTAGGGCTTAATTTAGAAACATCACTCTCAGCAGTGGCTGCTACTTTAGGGAATGTAGGGCCTGGTTTGGGTGGAGTAGGCCCTAGCTTGAATTATGCCTGGCTTCCCGGAGTGGGAAAGGTTACTTTGATTATCTGCATGTGGTTAGGAAGGTTAGAATTGTTTACAGTTTTCATGATATTTTTCCCTCGCTTTTGGAAAAGCTAATCAAGCCACAGTGGAAGTTTGGACTAAGTTTAAATTATACTTCTAAATTATGATTAAAGTTGCTTTTCAGGGAGAACGGGGTGCTTTTAGCCAGGATGCCGCAATAAAGCTTTTTGGTGGGGGCATTGACTTCTTGCCCTGCATTCGTCTTAGAGATACCTTCCAAGCTGTGGTAAAGGATAAAGTTAATTTTGCTGTAGTTCCTGTGGAGAACTCTCAGGCTGGCAGCATCAACGAGACCTACGATTTGTTATTAGCATATTCTCTCAATATATTTGCTGAGGCTATTTTAAGAATAAGTCACTGCCTAATGACTCTGCCGGGGGAGAATTTGGGTGATATAAGAACAATTTACTCCCATCCTCAGGCTCTGGCTCAATGTGAGGAGTTTCTGGGCAAACTGAGTGCTGAAATTATACCTAGTTATGACACAGCAGGCAGCGCCAAAATGATAAAAGAGAAGCAATTGAAACAATGTGCTGCTATAGCCGGCAGGAGAGCTGCTGATATCTATGGATTGGAGATACTGGCATCGGAGATTGAAAACAATATTAATAATTACACCAAATTTTTTGCTATCTCTAAACAAAAGGCTAAGCCAGCCAGGAGGAGCAAAACCTCCCTTGTTTTTGTTGCCAAACATATGCCTGGTGCTCTGTATAGTATCTTGGGCATCTTTGCCACCAGAAATATAAACCTGACAAAATTGGAATCTAGACCAAGCAAAAGCAAACCTTGGGAGTATGTGTTTTACGTTGATTTTGAGGGCCACTTGGATGGTGAGGTTCACCAAGAAGCTCTAAAAGAGCTGCAAAGAGAGGCTACCTTCGTTAAGATACTCGGCTCCTATCCTCAAGCTGAACAGCAGTTAGCTTGATATTTCTCCCCTGTTGGGAGTAAAGCGATGCTAGGATTTTTCTTTTGGGAGATTGTGTCGTCGCTGACATACCTCACGATGGCAGGGGGGAGGGGCAAGCCTCCAGATGGGGGAATATGGCAAAGTCCGGGTTAGCTTAAATTCGCCTTTAGCCTTCTATATGTGGCAGTCAAGGCTTCTGATAGGACTCTAGTGTCAGACAACACCGGCATAAAATTAGTATCACCTTGCCACCGTGGTACTATGTGGGTGTGGAGGTGTCCTTCTATCCCGGCTCCAGCAACTTTGCCTATATTCAAGCCGATGTTAAAGCCGGCTGGTTTCAATGTCACCTTCAGAAGTTCTAAGCTTTTCTTGACGATGTCAAAATGTTCTACCGTCTCTTCGTGGGTCAAGTCTGGTAAATTTGCTGTGTGCTGGTAGGGAGCTACCAGTAGATGCCCTGGATTATAGGGAAATGCGTTCAAGATTACGAAGTTGTGTTGGCCACGATAAAGGATAAAATTTGCCTCGTCATTACTTTCTTTAGGTTTTTGGCACAGAATGCAACCGCCTTCTTTGGATTTCTCTATATATTCTATCCGCCATGGTGCCCAAATCTGTTCCATTTAACTCGCTTAATAGTATCTTGTCTCTGAGTGAATTACAATGGCATCTTAGCCAGGACCATTTTCCTGTTATTTTAGCGTATTGCGGGAAGTTGACTATAGACTCAGTTGGAAATAAAATACTGCTGAGGCAGCCATGTTAGAAATTCTGACTCAAAAGTTGACCAAGGTGTTTGATAGGCTTGCTGGTAAGGGCAAGCTTAACGAAGGAGACATTGATGAAGCTTTACGCCAAGTGAGGCTGGCATTTCTGGAAGCGGATGTGAATTTTAAGGTAGTCAAGGGATTTTTGTCCAAGGTAAAGGAGCGTGCTCTTGGAAGCGAGGTACAGCATAGCCTGACACCAGCCCAGCAGGTTATTAAAATTGTCAATGAAGAATTAATTGCCATCTTGGGTAAGGAGCCTAGCTGCCTGGCTCCAGCTTCCCCTCCACCTTCAGTCGCTTTGCTAGTAGGGCTGCAAGGCTCAGGTAAAACTACTACGGCGGTGAAGTTAGCCGTTCAGCTTAAAGGCATGGGGCAGAATTCCTTACTGGTAGCTGCTGATACCCGCCGACCTGCTGCTGTGGAACAACTTAAACTACTAGGCGAACAACAAGGTATAGCTGTATATATTGAAGATACTAAAGTAGCACCAACCGTCATTTGCCAGCATGGCCTGGAAAAAGCTAAAGAAGCGGGGTTAACTTGGGTTATAGTAGATACTCAAGGGCGCCTACATATTGATGAAGTTATGATGGCAGAATTGGCTGATATTAAATCCAAAGTACAGCCTTCAGAGGTCTTGCTTACGGTAGATGCTATGACAGGGCAAGATGCAGTAAGGGTAGCTCAGGAATTCCACAGTCGAATTGGACTTACCGGGCTTATCTTGACGAAGATGGATGGCGATGCCAGAGGTGGAGCTGCTCTCTCTATTAGGTTTGTTACCGGGGTGCCGATAAAATTTATGGGCACAGGTGAGAAGATGGACGCTTTAGAGGCTTTTTATCCCGATAGGTTAGCATCTCGCATTTTGGGCATGGGAGACATGCTTACTCTGATTGAAAGAGCCGAGAAGTCCTTCGATCAGCAACAAGCCAAGAAATTAGAAAAGAAAATGCACACCACGGGTTTTGATCTTGAGGATCTTCTGGAACAAATGCGCCAAATTCACAAGATGGGCTCTCTAGGTCAGCTAATCGAAATGCTGCCAGGCTTTTCCAAATTCGCCTCTTATTTGCCTGATCAGGAAGGAGAGAAGCGATTGAAGAGGGTGGAAGCCATTATCTTTTCGATGACTCTTGAAGAGCGGCATAATCCGGCTATCATCAATGGTAGCCGACGGCGTCGTATTGCTCGGGGGAGTGGCACTACACCTCGAGATGTTAATCAACTGCTTGGTCAATTTCACCAAGTACAAAAACTGACCAAGTCGCTAGGGAAGGGTAAATTGCATAACATGATAAATATGCCTATACGTTTTGGAGGAGCTTAGTCTAAATAATCCCTGAGTTTTCGGCTATGGGTAGGGTGGCGTAGCTTGCGCAAAGCCTTGCCCTCAATCTGGCGTATTCTTTCGCGAGTTACATTGAATTCCTTGCCTACCTCTTCCAACGTTCTAGTATGTCCATCTTTAAGGCCAAATCTAAGCTGTAATACCTTTTTCTCGCGCTCGGTGAGATCATCAAGCACTTTATCTATTTGCTCTTTGAGTAGCTGATGTGAAGCAGCTTCGGTTGGTGCCAAACTGGCATGATCTTCTACAAAGTCGCCTAAGCGACTGTCTGCTTCTTCACCAACAGGCGTCTCTAGAGACACAGGCTCGTGATGAAACAAGTCCATAATCTCCTCTACCCTTTCTGGAGTTATATTTAGGTACCTTCCAATTTCTTCATAACTTGGTTCACGCCCGTATTCTTGGGTTAACCGCCGTATTGTTCGTAATAGCTTGTTAATCGTCTCCACCATGTGTACAGGGATACGAATGGTGCGGGATTGGTCAGCTATAGATCGGGTGATTCCTTGCCTGATCCACCAAGTAGCATAAGTACTGAACTTGTAACCTTTTCTGTGTTGAAATTTATCTACAGCTCGGATGAGTCCAATATTTCCTTCTTGCATAAGGTCAAGAAGGGACATGCCATGCCCAATATATTTTTTGGCTATGCTAACTACCAGGCGCAGGTTTGCCTCAGTCAGGTCTTTTCCTGCTTCCTTCGCTACAGCTCTCACTCTTTCAAAATGAGCTTTAAATTGAGCGTTATAAGAATTAAATTGGGATAGGAACTCGCTGTTAGCTAAAAGAGACCTTACTCTCTGCCATGAAGTTTCATTTCCGATAAGAGCCAGCGATTCCGGAGGTAGGAGGTTGCTGCTTAAAGAAAGATTCACTATGGTTTCTTCTACTGCGGCGATATCTTTATCTATCCTTTGAGCAGTTGCAGCTATTAATGCTGGGTCTATGACGTTATCAATGGCAGCGCGGAATTTAGAATTTGTGATTGTCTCTACTAAACTGCTGGAGGTATCAGTCCCCAAGCGTTCTCTGATAACCTCGACAACAGGATAAGCCTTAGATAGCTGAAAAATTAGGCAAATAACTATATCCGCTGCTGAAGGGAAATTCTTGTATTTCTTGAAGTAGGTATCTTCAATTCTTTCTAAATATCTGCCTTGTTCTATCCTGCTGGATAACATCCTCTCTTCAGCGGCTTTGAGAAGCGGCACCCTGCCTATTTCTTGAAGATACATGCGGGCTGAGTCGTCAATTATTTCGTGTTCTACTAAGGGTATTTCGGGTTTAGCCTCTTCGGGCAAGGTTTCGCCAGTCTCTTCAGTTTTTTCCTCAGCTTCAGTCTCTTCACTGGAGAGGTCTTCTGCTGATTCCTCATCATTATCCAGATTGGTGGTTTCACTTTTAATTGAATCCATTACTTAATTCCTTTTGTCCTCTTGACGAGGATTTCTTTAAGCTGCTGACTAGAACTTATTCCCTCCTCTTCCAATTTAGCTAGCTCGGCATTTATACCTTTCTTTTCTCTGGTAGCATCGAGCATTAATTCTCTCCCCACCTCCAATTTCCTAGATAGCCTTTCTTGCAAGCGAAGGATACAATCGCTTAAGGCAAGCTGCCGTTCCCTGTTGTTTTCCTCAATGATTAGCTTATCTAATAAATAGTTTAATTGTTCTAATAGGTTAGCGTCAAGTTTATTCCAAGGAGGTGGGATGTCTGAGGAACTTTGCCATTTGACAAAGAGTTCGCGGTTCTCAGTGTACTCGAAGTGTTCTGGTAGCAGTTCTTGAGCTGGTTGGCGAAGCTCTGGGTATCGGAGTAGTAGAGCTAAACAGTACTCCTCGATGGGGTTAGACACAAGCTGGCGAGCAAGGCGAGATTGTTCCCTTGGCTCAGTAGGCTGTAGTCTTTTTCGATTGCCTCTTAATTTCCTCAAAGCGGCTTTCATCTCCGACTCTTCGAGTTTCAATTCACGTGCCAGTTGTCTCACGTAGTGAGACTGCTGTACAGGGTCTTCTATTTCATCAAATATGGGCGATAATGTCTCTATGACCAAAGATTTGCCTTTAGCCTTGTCAATATCAACTTTGGCTATTATATTCCTGATGATAAAGTCTAGGATGGGCGTAGCCTGCTCCACCAGGTTTTGCCACGCAGTAGGGTCTTCGTTTATTAGTTCATCTGGGTCCTTGCCTGGGGGTAAGCAGAGCACGTTTATCTCGGCATCAATCACGCTTGTAAGCTTAACTTTCTGGGCTAATAAAGGAGATGGTTCTTCTCCTTTGTGCATAGAGCGAGCCGATTCCCTTGAATATGGGAGCATTTCTGCCTCCTTTTTGTCTAGGGAATGATACAAAACCTCTCTGCCTCGTAAAGTGGCTTCCTTCCCAGCAGTGTCGGCATCAAGTGCTAGAGATATGTTTTTAGTTAACCTTTTAATAATGTTTACCTGCTTTTCAGTTAGGGAAGTTCCCATTGGGGCAACTACATTTTGCCAGCCATGCTGGTGGGCAGTAAGAACGTCCATATAGCCTTCCACGATTATTACTAAATTTTTCTGTCTAATGGCAGTTTTAGCCTTATCAATTCCATACAGGCTATTGCTCTTGTCAAAAATCGGTGTCTGGGGCGAGTTAATATACTTAGGCAAGGAATCGTCTAGGGCTCTAGCTCCAAAGCCGGTAACTCGGCCTTGAATATCACATATAGGAAACATCAGTTTGTTGCGGAATCGGTCGTAACTGCTTTTATCCTCTCTTTCTATTATCAGACCAGCTTGAGATAGTTCTTTTTCCTCGTATCCTTTGCTTGTTAAATATTTTTTAATTGTTTCCCAGCTGTCAGGGCTAAAGCCCAATCGGAATTCTGTAATAGTTTCAATATTGACCCTCCTCTTGCTGAGGTAGTTTCTAGCTACTTCGCCGACTTTAGTAGTTAGAAGTAAGTGGTGGTAGTATTGAGCCGCTGACTCATCAATCTGAAATAAGCTCTCTTTCTCCTTATCCTCAGCCTTGGCGAAGGTCTCAGGCGGAGTTAAAGCTATGCCTGCCCTTCGAGCTAATAGTTGGAGAGCTTGCCCAAAGTCGATCCCTTCCTTCTTCATAATGAAGGAGAAAACATCACCCCCGGTGCCACAGGCACCAAAGCAATGCCACGTTTGTTGCTCTGGAAAGACAAAGAAGGAAGGGTGTTTTTCGCTATGAAAGGGACATAAGCCTTTTAAATTACGCCCTGCTTTTTGTAAAGAGACATACTCAGAGACAAGCTCTACAACGTCTATTCTTTGCTTTACCTCAGCAGTTATGCTCATTGAGATATTTCTTCAGCCAATCGTAGCGCGTATTGATCAGTCATTCCAGCAATATAATCGATGATTTTCCGCCCCGTATTATCAGGTAAGGAGGTGAATTCTTGAGGTAATTCGTCTTGATGTCTCAAGAAATGGGAATATAGCAGCCGTAGTATCTTTCTTGCCTTTACCGCTTCTTCTCTAACTAAACTGGGATTATACACCTTGTCAAATAGAAATTGGCGAAGGCTATTGGCTGCCCTGAGGACTTCAGGGCTCATGCCTATAGTTGGTTTTGTTAAACTGCTAGGACTACTGGCTGGCCATGAGTAGCTCACAATATCACAAACTAAAGTATTAATTCGCTGTGAATGTGTATGACCTAAAGTTGCCGTGACTAGATGAGGCAAGTCATTCTGGGTAATGGCATTGGCTCTTATAGCGTCTTCGACATCGTGGTTAATGTAAGCCACGATATCTGCCATCTTGCATACCTGCCCCTCTAAAGTGCCGACATCTCCCCATCCTGCCCCCAGTATGTCAGTTTGCCCTTTAGAATGCTTGAGAATACCGTCTCGCACTTCCCAGGTGAGATTGAGCCCTTGGCCCTCGCCCTCCAACAAATCAACTACTCTTAAGCTTTGCTCATTATGTTTGAAACCATCGGGATAAAGTCCATTCAGGACTTCCTCGCCTATATGTCCAAAAGGGGTGTGTCCTAAGTCATGCCCCAAAGCAATAGCCTCAGTTAGGTCTTCGTTGAGATTTAGAGCGCGAGCTATAGTCCGGGCAATTTGAGATACTTCTAGTGTATGAGTTAGTCTGGTCACGTAATGGTCTCCCAAGGGAGCGATGAAGACCTGTGTCTTGTGCTTCAATCTCCGAAAAGATTTACAATGGATAATACGATCCCGGTCGCGTTGAAAGCAAGTTCTTACGGGGCAAGGTTCTTCCCATCTTACTCTACCCCGACTAAATTTGCTTTTAGTGGCATAAGGTGAAAGATTTTCTTCCCTCTCCTCTGCTTGCTGACGTATATTAAGTTCATAAATCATTAAAGCCGTGCTATTTTATTGGGCAATCTTAGGCGGGAATCCTTAATTTTGCCTCTACAGTGGCGATTATCTCTCTAGTTTTATCTATCATATCTGGGCTTACTGATACCGAGGTAATCCCCCACCTGACTAATTTCTCAGTAATCTCAGGGTAAAAGGAAGGAGCCTGTCCGCAAATGGAAGAAGTAACGCCTTTATTTGTGCAAGCAGTAACAAGCCTTTCCATGGCTTGCATTACTGCTTTGTTCCTCTCATCAAATATGCCTGCTAGCTTAGAGTTGTCTCTATCTATGCCTAGGATGAGCTGGGTTAAATCATTAGAGCCGATGGATATGCCGTTTATCCCTGTGGCTAGGAATTCGTCAATAAGGAGGACATTGGAAGGCACCTCGGCCATCATCCATAGTTTGAAATCGGGGGAGTGGTAGAGTCCTTCAGCCTCGAGTATTTCCTTAACTTGTGCCATCTCGCTGGGCAATCTCACGAAGGGAATCATAACCCATAGGTTATGATGTTTTTCTCGGACCTTCTTTATAGCCTCGATTTCTAGCTTGAAAACATCAAGCTCTTGAACATAGCGGGAGCAACCTCGGTATCCCAGCATAGGGTTTTCTTCAACCTGCTCATATTTCTCTCCACCCTTTAGATTTCTGTATTCGTTGGTCTTGAAATCCGTGGTTCTATAGACTACAGGGCGAGGGTAGAAAGCTTTGGTAAAGCTATTTATGCCCTGAGCTAGCTGGTCAATGAATTTGCATTCCCGCTTTTCACCAAGCATAAAGCGAGGATGCTCTCCGATCTGGGCTATAATGAATTCTGCCCGAAGTAAGCCAACTCCATCAACATCCCTCGCAGCTACTCTGTCTGCCAATTCAGGCTGGGACAGGTTCACATAGACCTTTGTCTTAGTTGTGAGTCTTCTTCTCATGCTGGCGCTGCGCAGGGGTATCTTTTCTCCTGCTACTTTGCCTTGATAAATTCGACCACGGGAACCATCCACCGTTATTTCCTGACCATCTTTAAGAATTTCAGTGGCTTTCTCTGTGCCAACTACACAAGGGATGCCCAACTCGCGGCTGACAATAGCGGCGTGAGAAGTTTTGCCACCTTTGTCGGTGACAATAGCTGTGGCGCGTTTCATTGCCGGGACGAAATCAGGGGATGTCATCTCGGCTACTAAGGCGTCCCCTTTTTTTACCTTGTCTAGTTGTGTAGCATCGTGGACGATTTTGACAAAGCCTGAAGCTATTCCTAGGCTAGCAGCTTCACCGGTTAGCAGTGGTTCGGCCTTGATTTCAGCAAGCATTTCCCTCACCCCTAAAGTGGTGACTGGACGAGTTTGAACAATAAAGAGCCTATCATTTTGCTTTGCCCATTCGATATCTTGAGGAAATTGATATAAACCCTCTAAACCTTTACCCAACTTAGCTAGAGCGATAATGTCTTTATCATATAGCTTCTGCTCATATTGCCTTGAGTCAGATATAGGAACTTTAATATTATTTTCTTCCACCTCGCTAGGTTGGGGATTTTTGATTATCTGCCACTCTTGTTTGGCTATTTGTTTATCGATGATAGTCAGGCTCTTTTTGTCTACCGTGTAGGAATCAGGGGTCACTTCTCCAGAGACGATAGCTTCGCCAAGCCCATAAACTGCCTCGATAAGGATTTTCGCCTTGTCGCTAGTTAGAGGTTCCACGGTAAACATAACTCCAGAAGTTTCCGATTGCACCATTTGTTGAACTGGAACGGCTAGTCTTACGTTAAAATGATCAAATCCTTGTTGCTGCCGATAGAATATAGCCCGAGGTTCGAATAGTGAAGCCCAGCAGCCTTGTATTGCAGCTAATAGTTCACCCTCTCCTTGAACATTTAAAAAGGTTCTTTGTTGCCCGGCGAAGGAAGCTTCGGGCAAGTCTTCAGCAGTTGCGGAACTGCGTACAGCTACTAGTCCTCCCCCTAGTTTTCTATAAGCCTGCTTAATTTCACTCACTATTTCTTCAGGTATAGAGGCATTAGAAAAAATTTCTTTAATCTTATCGCTGGCTTTTTTAAGCTCCTGACTGTCCTCTATGTCTAAAGGCTCGAGAAGCTGACGTGTTTCCCGTCCAAGCTTCGCCTGCTCTAAGAAATGGGAATAGGCATTTGAGGTAACGATAAATCCCGGTGGCACTGGAATTTTAGCACGTGTCATCTCAGCTAGATTTGCTCCCTTGCCACCAGCTAAAGCAATGTCTTCCTTACTAAGTTCGTCAAACCAGGCAATAAATTTCAAGTCTCTTGCCAATTGTTGCCCCCTGCATATAAATAATTAAGCCTAATTATAGCATATTAAAGCATATTAAAAGGATTGAAAAATGAATTATGAGCCCAAAAACTATTGACAAAGTTTCATTCGTGTAGTAACAATATAAGAAATAAATCTGGGTAGGAGGTATAATGGCAACAGCTTATTGTATGAAGTGCAGGCAAAAGAGGGAGATTAAAAACCCAAGGCCAGTTACACTCAAGAATGGAAGACCAGCGTTACAAGGTGTCTGCCCTGTTTGTGGTACGAAGATGTTCAGAATAGGGAAAGCTTAGATATTTGTAGCTTTTTCCAATTATTTAGAGGAACTAAAACCTAAGGCTGTGGTGCTCCTCTGTGTTTTAGCTGCTTAAGACAACTTGTCTTGCTTAAAACCAGGAACATATCTATCTTGACCTTAGCCTCAGCAGGCAAGAACTAGAGGTTTTGTTATTTCTTCTAAACTATGGTTTAGGGCTTCAGTGCTGGCATGCTTTATATTCAAAATTCCTTTAGAAATTTTATATGCCTCCAGTTCGAGGTATGTGCATTCCTTTAGTAATGGCTTGCGGATCAGCCTGTTTCCCCCGAAAAGGATATGGCCCATGGTGTAGTTTTTAAATCTCTCCTCGATTCTATTGCTAACTTTTCTTAAAAAGTCTCTTTTTTGCTCTTCAGTCCTGCGGGTAAATCTTCTTTCGCTCCTCTCCCCCTTCCTGTGCTCCTTATGAATATACCCCGTGCCTGTTTTTGATTCTACTAGGTCATCACCTTGGAAAATTCCTATGGAGTATGAACCCCATGCTACCAATATGATTTCTACGGGTTCTACGTCAATAAATGTGAAACTGTATCTCCATATCCCAGGTTAGTTACCAGTATCCTCATTCGGAAGTTATCCATGTTGCGGTAGCCATAAGCCATCCTCTTTATAGTTTTGATTCTGTTGTTCTTTCCCTCCACAAATCCAGTGGTTATGGGATAATTAAAATCGTTCAGTATCTCCTCTCCAATTAGCAAACGTATGGAGAAGTTCCTTGAACTCATATAAGGAGTCACTTGCTATTTTCCTCTCCAGTAGCCTTAGCTTTTCCTCAGCCCTGCTCTTGCCTGTTTCCCTATACCATGCACTGAAGCTCTCCTTAAGTACCCATGCCCTCTTCGATTCAGGGTAACGGTAGAATAGCTGGTTTAGCCTTGCCCTTTCCCAATCAGCAAGGCTCTTAGCTCTTTTGAGAAGGGCATATTTGCTCTTGAATAGATTTCTCCTCTTCCCCTTCCTGTTTCCTTCTTGGAGCTTGCTTCTCACTTTGTCCGGAGTACTATTGATACGCCTGATAAGGTGAAACCTATCTGCCACTATCTTTGCCTGGGGTGGGGACATCTGGGTTGTCTGGTGGAAGGGTTCGTGCATATCTATCGCCACTCCCTTGACTCTCTGCGGCTCTGCAAGCTTGTCCAGATATCCTTCCACCCTTTGTTGTCCCTGTCCTTCTACTACCTCCATTACCTCCCCCTGCATCAGGTTGCAAATCGCTGTGTGATATAGACGCCGCCCCTCACTGAGGATTCGTCTATATCTATAAACCCAGGTGCTTCTTCCGCTCCCTTTGCTTCAAGCCTCCTCCCATCTCCTCAGCAACACGTCTTCTCACCAGCCCTTCTCCAACCATCTCCTTCTGCGTTGTCCTTCTCACTGTCTGATGAAGCGCTTCCTGTCTCAGGTACTCTCTGAATCTGCGGCTGGACTGTCTCCTGGAACCAAAGACTTCATCCGGCTCTGTGAACACCTTGCCACAAAAAAGGCATCGAAATCGTCTCTTTATCAGCGTGGGAAACACCACTCTATCCCTTAATCTCCTGTCTTGTTTGTGTTATGGCCTCCTGTAATGCTCCTTAGTAGTTACTCTACCACAGCAGGGACAGATGACCTCTCCACGTCGATAGATTACTGTGACCTCAAAATAGTTCTCCAATTCCTCTTGCTCCAGGATCTTAAGTTGTGGCACTCTTAATGCCACTGCGATACAATCGTCTTGGATCTGCTTGACCTCCTTTCACCTTGGATTTTGCAACCTTCAGGCTACAGGGAACAGCGGGTGTCTTTCAATAAACCATTATCTCCTCTCCAACACCTTTTGAACATTCTTCACACAAAACAGTGTGGAACCAACGAGTACAAATCATTGACAGGATGTATAGTGTTTAGTAAAATAGTAATAGGACGATAGTAATAGGGTGTAGAAGCAGTGACAATGAATCGGCGTCGATCTAACATCGAAATAATAGCTGATATGCTGAGGGTGGGTGAAAATGGTGCTGGCAAGACAGAGATTATGTATAGCGTCAATATGAGCTACAGCCAAATACAGAAATATCTTGCCTTTCTGTTAAACCATGAGCTTATTAACAAAGTGGAGGTGGGTAACCCTGTAGTCACCTATCATGTAACTGAAGAAGGGCGAGGATTGCTTAAAAATATAGATAATATAATGGAAGTGCTTGGTTTCCAAAATGGCAACGGGGCTTAGTCGAGCTTTGTGGGTTATCAAGGGGGTGCCTGAAGGAGTTGCAAAGGGTCCCCCTGTTTAACGTAATAAAGTATAAGGAGTATTGCTATATGGTAGGAGCGTTGTATGTCTGATAAAAGAATGCTTATAGTGGACGCTGAGCTGGTGAAAAGGATAGACGACAACCGTGGCGATATGAGCCGTTCTGAGTTGATCAACTTTCTTATTGAGAGCCAGTTAAAAGAGGAAAGTAAGAGGCATGACGGCGTAACCCGAGAGGAGTTTCACCAGTTCCAGGAAGGAACCAAGGAGCTATTACGCAATTTCCTGGAGTTCTTTATCAGTTATGGGTTGGAGCTGGGTAAGCAACCTGAGGATAAAGAATTCGAGCGGTTGACTCAAAGATTGCAAGCTCTGGGTAGCTCCCAAAAAGGAAAGAACTCCTAAAAGCTCTTTCTCCTCATAATTCTCTTCCAATCGTGTTTTCTACAGCTTCAAATAGAACTATCTTCTAGAACATAATCACTTCCCAATCAAATTAAGGCCTGCCATAGTATCCTCGGGCTAATTATTTTCCTCTGCTGTCATTGCAAGCGAAGGCGTGGCAAACCCCTGAAATTGCCTCACCGCTGTAACTCCTCGCAATGACGAAGAGGGTGATGGAGGTGCTACTATGACAAAGCCGATTGACTTACTACGGCAAGGGAGGAAGGAAGAGCTGTGGCAGATGTGCTGTGGCTTTATTGACCTCACCTTGGAGCAGTTCATGGCTATCCAGAGGAGAGT
>CAZQBR010000003.1:0-25018 GCA_964591975.1 uncultured Dehalococcoidales bacterium | reverse complement strand
GTCATCATGAAAGCAGTGGATAGAGAATTGAGGTTACGCCATCTCACGGTTGATGAAGCCTTATTCAGACTTGGTCAATACCTTGACGATGCTTTTATGGCTGGCTTGCCCTCTGTGCATATTGTCCATGGTAAGGGGATAGGAATATTGCGTCAGACAGTGCACGAAGCATTAGCCAAACACCCTTTAGTTAAATCTTACCGCCTTGGCGGCTATGGTGAAGGGGACTACGGCGTTACCATAGTTGAGCTTGCTAGTCGTTAGAGACAAGCTCTTAGGGTGACATTTTCTCAGAACAGTTAGATGGTGACAAAATCATAGAACATCAACAGTGAGCCCATAGCTAATTGACATTTTTATTTCTTTATGCTACCTTTTTGTTTTGGCGTCTACTAGGAAGTAAAAAGTTTAGAGAGTTAGGAAAGCCGGCTGGCTGAAGCCGAGCGAAATTCTCATAATGAGTAGATCGGCATATAACCAGGCGGCTTTTTAAATTGCCTAAAATAGTAGAAGGAGTATAGAAGTGCCAACAATTAATCAACTTGTTCGTAAGGGGCGGCAGAAGCCTAGAAAACAAACTAAGGCCCCGGCATTGCATCTCCTTTATAATGCCATGAAAGCCAAAACTAAATGGACCAAGGGAGCACCTCAAAAGAGAGGTGTTTGCATTCAAGTTAAGACTGCTACTCCCAAGAAGCCGAACTCGGCATTGCGTAAAGTTGCCCGTGTAAGGTTAACAAATGGCATGGAAGTGAATGCTTATATTCCTGGCGAAGGACATAATTTGCAGGAACATTCGGTAGTCTTAATTCGTGGTGGCAGGGTCAAGGATGTCCCTGGAATTCGCTACCACATTATTCGTGGTACCTTAGATACTGAAGGAGTAGCTGACCGGAAACAAGGTCGCAGCCAGTATGGGGCCAAGAAACCAACGAAATTAGCGAGCTAGCAAATGCCAAGGAGAGCTAAGAGAGTAGTAAAAAGAGTAGCGCCTCCTGATGCTAAGTATGGCAGCGTCACCACGGCTAAATTTATTAACAAGCTCATGCTCAGGGGGCAAAAAGCTACGGCTGAACACATTGTCTATAATGCTCTAGAGCTTGCTGGCCAGCAAATAGATAGCAATCCTGCGGAAGTTTTGGAGCAGGCAATCAGAAGTGCCACACCTCTTCTGAGAGTTAAGCCACGGCGTGTTGGAGGGGCTACCTATCAAGTTCCTGTGGAGGTAGAGAGAGACCAGGGTCGCTCTCTTGCCATGAAATGGCTTGTTACTTCAGCACGAGCGCGTAGCGGCAAATCTATGGAAGAAAAATTGGCTGCTGAATTAGTCGATGCCATTCAGGATCGCGGAGCAACAATGAAGAGGCGTAGCGATCTCCATAAGATGGCTGAGGCTAATAAAGCCTTTGTTCATTATCGTTGGTGAAAAATTGAAAACAGCACTCGGGGAGAAAGATAAGCTTATGTCACGGACTTTCCCTTTGGAGAAGATACGAAATATAGGAATCATCGCTCATATAGATGCCGGTAAGACCACATCTACGGAGAGAATTCTTTACTACGCAGGACGTACTTATAAAATTGGAAGTGTGGATGAAGGGACAGCAGTAATGGATTGGATGGAGCAGGAAAGAGAACGAGGTATCACTATTACTTCAGCAGCCACCACTTGTAACTGGCGTGAATATTGTATCAACATCATTGACACCCCTGGGCATGTGGATTTCACTGCCGAGGTGGAGCGTAGCCTCCGTGTATTAGATGGAGGGGTGGTGATTTTCGACGGTGTAGCTGGAGTAGAAGCTCAATCTGAGGCTGTATGGCACCAAGCAGATAAATACCATGTGGCCAGGATTTGCTTTATTAACAAGATGGATAGGACCGGTGCTGATTTTTACCACACAGTGGCTATGATTAAGGAAAGGTTGCGAGCTAATGCATTGCTTATACAACTTCCCTTAGGAGATGAGAGTTCTTTCCACGGCATTATCGACCTCATAGAAAATAAGGCTATTGTTTTCTCCAATAACCCAGATATGGCACCACCGGTGGAAGAGGCTATAGCGGAAGGCGATAAGGCTGCTGTGGCTAGCCATTATCAAGCACTGGTTGAGAAGTTAGCTGAAAATGATGACCAGATTATGCTGATGTACCTTAATGGACAAGATATTCCTGTTCCTCAACTCAAGGCAGCTATAAGAAGGCTGACAATTTCAAGCCATGTGGTGCCTATCCTTTGCGGTAGTGCTTTAAGGGGGAAAGGCATTCAACCACTGCTCGATGCTATTGTGGATTACCTTCCCTCACCCTTAGATGTTCCACCTATCCCTGCGAGCAAAGTTAAAGAAGAAGGGGAAATCATTTGTCAGGCAAGTGATGACGAACCTTTTTCAGCTCTAGCATTCAAAACGGTTTCCGATCCATTTATGGGCAGGTTGACTTATCTGCGCGTATATTCAGGTAAAGCAAAAGCAGGGGCACAAGTTCTCAATACTAGCATGGGTCAGAAGGAGAGATTAGGGAAGCTATATGTTATGCATGCTGACCACCGTGAGGAAGTCGCCCAAGCTGATACTGGTAGCATTGTAGCAACTTTAGGGCTCAAGAAGACATCGACAGGAGACACGCTCTGTGATGCCGCGCGGCCTGCACTTTTTGAATCTATACGATTCTCTGAACCAGTACTCTCTATGGCTGTCGAACCCAAAAGTAAAGCTGACCGAGATAAGCTGGATGACGTCCTGGTTAAGCTTGCTGTTGAGGACCCCACTTTCAAAATCCACAACGATCCGGAAACAGGTCAAACTCTCATTTCGGGAATGGGTGAACTTCATCTTGAAGTATTGCTGGACCGCATGTTCCGTGAGTTCGGTGTAAAGGTGAATGTTGGTAAGCCCCAAGTAGCTTACAAAGAAACAATCACCATTCCAGTAGAATCTGAAGGAAGGTTCATTCGTCAGTCCGGGGGTAAGGGGCAATATGGGCATGTTTGGCTTAAACTTGAGCCTGGTGAACGAGGCAGCGGCTTCGAATTTTGCGACAAAATTCGAAGCGGAGCCATACCCAAGGAGTTTGTTCCACCAGTGGAAGCTGGAATCAAGACAGCTTTGCAAAACGGGGCATTAGCCGGCTATCCTGCAATAGATATTAAAGCGACTTTATACGATGGCAGTTTTCATGAGGTTGACTCCTCAGACTTGGCTTTTAAGATGGCAGCTTCTATAGCTGTGAAGGGCGGGCTAAGGAAAGCCAAACCTGCCCTTCTAGAACCAATTATGGAGATGGAAATAGTAACTCCATCTCAGTTCTTGGGAGATATCGTTGGTGATTTAAATTCACGAAGGGCTCATGTCCAAAGTATTCAGAGCCACGAGGACTTCTCTTCTATTTGTTGTTTTATCCCTTTGGCAGAAACTTTCGGCTTTGCTAGCAATCTAAGGTCACTCAGCCAAGGAAGGGCAAATCACACCATGCAGTTTTATCGCTATGAGCAATTGTCTGCTAATTTGACGGAGCGAATTGTGACTAGAATGGGGCGAGATAGATGACCAGCGAAAAGGTCCGCGTTAAGATCAAAGGGTTCGATCACAGACTAGTTGACCAAGTAGCAAGGCAAATAGTAGAAGTGGTGGAACGCACCGGGGCTATGGTTGTTGGCCCAGTGCCCTTACCCACACATATTGAAAAGTTTTGCGTTATCCGCTCCTCCAATATTGATAAGGATTCGAGAGAGCAATTCGAAATCAGGACTCACAAGAGGTTAATTGATATTCTACAAGCAAGCTCCAAAACTATAGACAGTTTAAGTCAACTCAATTTAGCATCTGGTGTGGAGATAGATATTAAGTTATAGTTAAAGCTATGTTTACTGGTATTATTGGCAAAAAAATAGGCATGACCCAGCTCTTCCTAGAGAATGGAGAGGCAATCACAGTTACTGCCATCGAGGCAGGACCCTCCGTTGTAACCCAAGTGAAGAGCCAAGCCAAGGATGGCTATAATGCTATCCAGCTAGGCTTTGGAGAAGCTAAGCGCCTTAACTCTCCACAAAAAGGACATCTTCAAGGCATAGATAAGATCCGCTATCTCCACGAATTCAGAACTGAGGATATTAGCTCCATCAAACGCGGTGAGAAAGTAGATATTAGCTCTCTAAACTCAGGCGACCTGGTAAATGTAACTGGCTTTTCCAAAGGCAGGGGTTTTGCCGGCGTGGTGAAACGCTACCATTTTGCCGGTGGGCCGAAAACCCACGGCCAGAGTGATCGGCATCGTGCTCCCGGCTCAATTGGGGCTACTACATCCCCTGGTCGGGTGCTCAAGGGAAAGCATATGCCAGGGCACATGGGAAATAGGAAGACCACGGTGCAGAATCTTGAAGTAATCCAAGCTGACCCAAACCGCAGCTTGCTCTTATTGAAGGGAGCAGGGCCCGGAGCTAATGGCGGGATAGTAATTATTCGGAAGGTAGTAAGAAGTGCAAGTACCAATTTATAGCATGGCAGGCGAAGTTGTCGACCACGTAGAGATTAGCGAGGACGTTTTTGGCCTCCCCTTTAATGCGGCAGTAGTTCATCAGGCGATGGCAAGACAGCTAGCCAATAGACGCCAAGGAACGGCATCCACTAAGACAAGAGGCGAGGTTAGGGGGAGCACAAGGAAACTTTACCCCCAGAAAGGCACTGGAAGGGCACGAAGGGGGGATGTAAAATCACCCCTCCTTAGAGGAGGTGGAGTAGCTTTTGGCCCCAAGCCACGCTCCTATCGTCAATCCATGCCCAAAAAGATGAGACGATTAGCTTTGAAATGTCTTCTTTCCGCCAAAGTTAAAGAGGGAAATATAAAACTAATACAGGAGATTGACTTTGAGGTACCAAAAACAAAACCTATGATCAACGCCTTATCATCTCTCGGCGTCGCTCCTCCCACTTTAATCCTTACTGCCCAATCCCTGCCCAATGTGGTCAAATCAGCGGCTAATTTAACCAGCGTCAAAGTTCTACCTTCACCTCTAATTAATGTCTTGGATTTACTGTCTTATAAAATGATAATTGCTACTGTGCCTGCTATACGCAGTATAGAGCAAATTTGGGAGCGAAAGATAACTAAAAAAAAGAGTACCGCTAATTCAGAGAATTCCTGGGGGAAAAGCCATGCACCTTTATGAAGTGTTGCGGCGTCCTTTAATTACGGAAAAGGCTACCCTGCTTAAGGAAGCGGATAAATATGCCTTCGAGGTAGCCGGTGAAGCTACCAAGTTCCAGATTAAGGAGGCAGTGGAACGAGCCTTTAAAGTTAAGGTAGCTAAAGTAAATGTAATGGCCGTTTCAGGAAAGACGAGAAGGATGGGCAAACGACTGGTAACAAGTCCATCTTGGAAGAAGGCAGTGGTCAGTTTGGAACCAGGAGATAAAATTACTTTCCTTGAGGGTATTTAATGGGCTCGGTTATTAAGTGGAGAAAGAAAAAAATGTCAAAACACCAGCACAAGAAGCTTCTTAAGAAGACTCGCTGGCAGAGGAAGCATCCCTAAGTCTAGAAACCCTAAATTCCCAGGGTTTAAGATTTAGAGCTTAGATGTTAGAGTTTAAGAATGCGAGGTGATTTGTGGGATTGAAGACCTATAAGCCAACTTCTCCAGGCAGAAGATATATGTCTAGTGCCAATTTTGAGGAGTTAACCAAGGTAGCCCCTGAGAAATCTTTACTTTTGCCGTTGAAAAAGAAGGCAGGGCGCAATAGCCGAGGTGTTATAACCGTGCGCCACAGAGGTGGTGGCGCTAAGCGCAAGCTTCGTGTTATCGATTTTAAGAGGGATAAGTTTGGTATTCCAGGCAAAGTAGCGTCTATTGAATATGACCCCAACAGGTCAGCTCGGATTGCTCTAATTCACTATGTTGATGGAGAGAAGCGCTACATCCTCGCTCCTTTAGGTCTCAACTTAGGTGACATTATAAAGGCAGCTGAGGACGCTGAGATAAGACCCGGGAATGCTTTACCGTTGCGTTCTATCCCCACAGGAACCTTGCTGCACAATGTTGAGCTTGAACCAGGAAAAGGAGGGCAGCTTGTCCATAGCGCTGGAACTTCGGCCCAAATCATGAGTAAAGAGGAGGAGCACGTCTTGCTTAGGCTGCCTTCAAGTGAATTGCGCAAACTTCATAATAAATGCTGGGCTAGCATTGGCCAGATAGGCAATGTTGACCATGAAAACATAAACTTAGGTAAAGCTGGCCGTAAGAGATGGTTGGGCTTGCGCCCTTCAGTCAGAGGATCTGCAATGACTCCTCGGGATCACCCACATGGAGGTGGTGAAGGCAGAGCTCCACTAGGAATGCCTCCAAAAACACCTTGGGGGAAGCCTGCTTTAGGCCATAGAACTCGGCGTCGTAAAATATCCGATAAAATGATCATTAGGCGGAGGAATTAGAATGTCAAGGTCGCGTAAGAAAGGCCCCTATTATGACGCTAAACTGTTTAAGAAAATAGAAGCGCTTAACAATTCGGGGGAGAAAACAGTGATAAAGACTTGGTCTCGTGCCTCTACCATTTTGCCTCAGATGATAGGCCATACTATTGCCGTTCATAATGGCAGAAGGCACGTGCCCATTTTTATCACTGAGAACATGGTAGGACATAAGTTAGCAGAATTTGCCTCTACCCGGACATTTAGGGGACATGTCACCAAAGCCAAAATGGCTGCGCAACCAATAAGGTAAGACACGATGAAGGTAAGAGCTGTAGCTAAGGACGTCGGTATTCCGCCTCAGAAAGTTCGTTTGGTGATAAATATGGTTAGAGGCAAAAAAGTTGATGAAGCTTTAACTATTCTTAACTTTCTGCCTACTCCGACAGCCAAAGCAGTAGCTAAAGCAATCAAATCAGCAGCAGCCAATGCGGAGAACAATCTTCAAATGTCACCGGCTGACCTCAAAATCACTGAGATCTTTGCTGATCAAGGACATACCTTAAAGAGGTTTCGCCCTCAGTCTAGATCTCGTGTAAGCCCTATTTTGAAGCGGTCTAGCCATATCACAGTTTTCGTTGCTGAGGAGGAGGGATAATTTTGGGACAAAAAGTTCACCCTCGTGGCTTCAGGCTGGGCATCAGCCAAGATTGGTATGCCAAGTGGTACACTGAGAAGAACTATGCTCAGTTTTTGCTGGGTGACTTAAGACTGCGCAGGGTTATTGAACAAAAATGCTCTGGAGGAGCTGTTGCTCGGGTGGAAATTGAACGGCCAGGAGATGAGGTAAACGTAACCCTTTATTCAGCTCGCCCTGGTATCTTAATTGGACGGGGAGGGCAGAACGTAGAAGCACTGAGGTCAGAACTGGAGAAAATTAGCGGGGAGAAAATTAGATTGACCATTAGAGAGATT
Organism: uncultured Dehalococcoidales bacterium; assembly: GCA_964591975.1. Classification (GTDB taxonomy): domain Bacteria; phylum Chloroflexota; class Dehalococcoidia; order GIF9; family AB-539-J10; genus JAFGBN01. The sequence goes on along the minus strand of CAZQBR010000003.1, from coordinate 17,638 downwards.
GACAGGCCTGAGCTTGAAGCTGTTTTGGTAGCTCAGAGCATAGCTCAACGTATTGAAGATAGGATACCTTTCCGTCGAGCCATGAAACAAGCAGCTTTTCGAACCATGCAGGCTAGAGCTAAGGGAATTAAGATAACCTGTGGAGGAAGGCTTCATGGAGCCGAAATTGCTAGGTCCGCTACCATTCATCAAGGTCAAATGCCGTTGCATAAACTGCGTGCTGACATTGACTATGGTTTTATTGAAGCCCATACTGTTATGGGAAATATTGGAGTTAAAGTGTGGATTTATAAAGGTGATATTCTACCTGAAGTGGAGAGAGAAAGTGTTACAGCCGAAGCGAGTAAAGCATCGCAAAGTTCATAGAGGACGATTAAAGGGCGAAGCCCACAGTGGAAATTGGGTTGCTTTTGGCGATTTTGGCCTGAAGGCTGAGGAATCTGCTTGGGTAACAGCGAGACAAATTGAAGCAACCCGCCGCGTGTTTGTACGTTATCTGCGGCATGGTGGTAAACTTTGGATACGTATTTTCCCTGATAAAGCTGTGACCAAAAAGCCTGCCGAGACAAGAATGGGTAGTGGTAAAGGCAGTCCTGATCATTGGGTGGCTGTGGTTAAGCGAGGCAGGATTATGTTCGAGTTAGCCGGTATTAAGGAAGACACGGCTCGAGAAGCAATACATCTTGCTTCTTACAAACTTCCCATTGCTACCAGTTTCACCCTGAAGGAAAGCCTGAGTGTTGATGAAAACTAGTGAAATTCGCGCTCTCAAGAATGAAGAGCTAGCAACGAAGCTGGAAGAGGCTCATGAGGAGCTTTTTAACCTTCGCTTCCGCTTGGCAACTCGACAATTAGTGAATCATCGGGAAATTCCCAAAGCGAAGAGGAAGATTGCTAGGATGAAAACCATTCTAAGGGAAAGAGAACTGGGCATAAGATGACTTACACAAGAAGAAAGGTTAAAACAGGGCAAGTAGCAAGCGATAGGATGAATAAAACTGTGGTGGTAGTTGTAGGAACTTCGAGGCATCACTCATTTTATAAAAAACTAGTCAAGCGTAATAAGAAATATAAGGCTCACGATGAGAATAATGCTTGTAGAACCGGAGACAAGGTGAAGATTATGGAGACCCGCCCCTTATCCAAGGAAAAGCGTTGGCGAGTAATAGAAATAATATCTAAAGGAGAACTGGCCGAAGCTAAGCCAGAAGTGAACAATGATCCAAACTTACACCAGACTCAAAATAGCTGATAATACTGGAGCCAAGCAGGTTATGTGCATTAATATACTTGGCGGGACAAGAAGGAGATATGCCCACACAGGTGACGTTATTGTGGCTACGGTGAAACGAGCTATTCCCCATGGGATGGTGGCGAAAGGTGAGATAGTGCGGGCTGTAGTTATACGTGTAGCTAAGCCTCATCGCCGCTCTGATGGCTCCTATGTTAGATTCGACGAAAATGCCGCAGTCCTTTTGGGTGATAAAAATAACCCAAAAGGAAGTCGTATTTTCGGCCCGGTAGCCAGGGAGCTCAGAGATAAAAATTTCGCTAAGATAATATCCTTAGCCCCAGAGGTCCTTTGAAATGAAGATCAGGAAAAATGATACTGTCACCATTATTGCTGGTAAGGATAGCGGGAAAAAGGGAAAGGTGCGACGCGTCATCCCTAAAGAAGGCAGAGTGCTAGTAGAAGGGCTCAATATGATTAAACGTCATTCCCGAGCCCGCAGGGCAGCCCGCCAAGCTGGCATAATTGAGCTTGAAGCTCCAATCCACATATCTAACGTAATGTTGCTCTGCAATAAATGTGGTAAACCTACTCGAGTTAGTTTCCGCCTCCTTGCCGAGGGCAAGAAGGTGCGGATTTGCCATTCCTGTAATGAAGTAATTGATTAACTAAATTTGATTGCGATGTCTGTATCAAAAGATAAATATTTAACGGAAGTGGTTCCCCAGCTTAAAGCTAGGCTTGGATATAGCAACCCAATGCAATTGCCCAAGCTGCAAAAAATCGTGCTCAGCATCGGTTTGGGCGAGGCGATACAAAACCCTAAAGCTCTCGAGGCGGCAGAGAGAGACTTAGCTACAATCTCAGGGCAACATCCAGTGATTACACGGGCTAAAAAATCGGTTGCCTCTTTCAAGCTGAGAACTGGTATGCCTATCGGAATGATGGTGACGCTACGAGGTGTGAGAATGTACGATTTTTTTGATAAACTAATTACCATTGTACTACCACGTTTTCGTGACTTTCGTGGCGTATCTAGAGATTCTTTCGACGGTCGAGGAAATTATAGCCTAGGCATAAGAGAACAAATAGCTTTTACTGAGATTAGTTACGATAAAGTGGACAAAATCCGTGGCCTCCAGGTAACTATAGTTACCACCGCCAAGAATGATGATGCATCCACGGTTTTGCTGGAACTCATGGGCATGCCCTTTAGGAGAAATTGATATGGCGAAGATGTGTAAGATCGTCAAGTCAAAGCGACCACCAAAGTATAAGGTGCAGCAACGTAATCGTTGCCAATTGTGTGGCAGGCCACGTGCTTATATGCGCAAATTCGGCTTATGCCGCATTTGCTTCCGAAAATTCGCTGCAACTGGCGTGATTCCGGGAGTAAGAAAATCGAGCTGGTGAGGATTTATTAATGACAGTTACTGACCCAATCGCTGATATGTTGACTCGAATTCGCAATGCCATCATGGCAAATCACGATGATGTACTTGTGCCCTCCTCTCGAACAAAGCTCTCCATCACCAGAATACTCAAAGAAGAGAGCTTCATTGACCATTATGAAGTGCTCAAAGGGAAATCACAACCAATGATAAAAATTCAACTCAAGTACACAGATAGCCAACCTGCAATATTAGGTTTAGAAAGAGTGAGCAGTCCGGGTCTAAGGGTTTACGTAGGGCAGCATGAAATCCCGCGTGTCTATGGAGGCTTAGGTATTGCCATTTTATCTACCCCTAAGGGCATTATGACCGGTCAAAAAGCATGGCAACACCGCCTTGGCGGTGAACTCCTATGTTACATATGGTAAATTTTGTGGCTAAAGCCACAAAAAGGAAGTTAAAATTAAGTTATTCAAATTAGTTTTTGCCTTAGGCAAAAAGGGGCAGTGAGTTATGTCACGTATTGGTTCGCTTCCCATCATTATACCTCAAGGCACTGAGGTAAAGATTGACGGAAGCAAAGTAATAGCAAGAGGGGATAAAGGAGATCTCTGTCGATACCTTCACCCTAGCATTTCTATCACTTTGAAGGATGGGGTGCTAATTGTAACTCGACCTAGTGATAACAGGATCCATCGTTCTTTACATGGGCTTACTCGCAGCCTCCTGGCAAACATGATTGAAGGAGTAAGTAAAGGTTTTGAGAAAATCTTGGAAATAAATGGCGTGGGTTACAGAGCACAGAAAACTGGTGACAAGCTGATGCTCCAGGTGGGGTTCGCCAATCCCGTGGAGTTCCTCCCGCCTCCAAGTGTTTATATCACTGTCGAAGGGACAAACCGCATTCATGTTACTGGTCCTAACAAGGAAGCTGTTGGAGAGGCGGCCGCCAGAATTCGAGCCATACGTCCCACCGACCCCTATAAAGGAAAAGGCATTAAATACTCTAAGGAAAGGCTACATCTTAAACCTGGCAAGTCGGGTAAAGTAGGTAAAGATTAGTAGATAAAATGACCAAAGGGAACTCGGGGACAACCAGAGAAATACGACATAGACGGGTGAGACTAGGAGTGATGGGGACAACATCACGACCACGATTATGCGTCTTCCGAAGCTTAAATCATATTTATGCCCAGCTTATCGATGATTCTATGGGCCAAACTTTAGTTTCAACAAGCACTCTCGACCCTCAGATAAAAAGCAAGACCAACGAGATGCCCAAAAGCAAGAAGGCCGAAGTGCTAGGAACTCTATTTGCTGAGAAAACGCTAGATAAAGGAATCAAGCACGTGGTCTTTGATCGCGGTGGCTACAAGTACCATGGCAGAATCAAAGCTTTAGCTGAGGCTGCTAGGAAAACTGGATTGGAGTTTTGAGATTTTATGAAAGCGATTACCAGGGCAATAGGGAAAAGAGGCAAAATCGATGCCTCGGAACTAACTCTTGAAGATAAACTGTTAAGCATTGACCGTGTAACTAAAGTGGTTAAAGGTGGCAGGCATCTTCGCTTCAGAGCTTTAGTGATAGTCGGTGATGGCAATGGGCATGTAGGGTTTGGCTTGGCTAAAGCAGCGGAGATTCCTGAGGCAATCCGCAAAGCTGGTGCTGTGGCGAGAAAGGGACTGATTGAGGCGCCTATCATGAACGGCACCATCCCACATGAGATTCTAGCCAAGTTCGGGGCATCCAAAATTTTACTAAAGCCAGCAGCACCTGGCACTAGTTTGATTGCTAGCAATACTGTTCGAGCAGTACTCGAATTGGCTGGTGTGAGAGATATTCTTAGTAAATCTCTAGGTAGCTCAAACAAGATTAATGTAGTCAAGGCAACGATGCTTGCTTTGACTAGCCTGAGGAAGCCTAAAGAGGCCGAAGCTCTGAGCCTAGCAAAGGATCTCGAAACTGAAACTAATGCCAGAACACCAGGGATTAAAGTGGATGAAACAGAATGAACTAAGACCTCCAATAGGTGCCAAGCGTAAGAAGAAACGCGTAGGTCGAGGAAATGGCAGCGGATATGGCACCTATTCGGGACGAGGCTGCAAAGGACAAAAATCTCGTTCTGGTGGTGGCGTACGCCTTGGCTTTGAAGGCGGACAGTTGCCTCTGATAAAACGGCTGCCACAAAAAAGGGGCTTCACCAACATTTTTAAAACTGTGTATGCGATTGTCAATATTAGCAAGCTTGATATTTTCCCTGCAGGAACTGAGGTAACTCCTGAGAAACTGCTCCAAGCAGGGCTAATTAAGTCCCTGGACCAGCCGACTAAAATTCTTGGCGATGGCGATATCCAAAACCCATTGCTAGTCAAAGCTAACAAATTCTCTTCAATCGCGGAGAGAAAGATTGTGGCTGCTGGAGGAAAAGCAGAGAGCATCTAAGATGCAGCGCAGGGAAAAACAACCACGCTTCATCCAGGCAATGACAGATGCGTTTGCATTGCCCGATTTAAGGCGAAAGATACTTTTTACCCTAGGCATCTTAGTAGCTTTTCGTTTTATCTCTCATGTCCCTCTTCCTGGAGTGGATCTCGAGACTTTACGCAGTTTTTTTGAGCAAAATCTCCTGTTTGGCATGCTTGACCTCTTTAGCGGTGGTGCTATGGGGCGCTTCAGCGTGGTTGCCATGGGTGTTTACCCTTATATTACCTCTTCCATAATTATGCAACTGCTGGTTCCAGTTATCCCTCGTCTCCAGGCTATCGCCCAACAGGGAGAAGCTGGTCAGCGCAAGATAAACCAGATTACCCATTTATTAACTGTGCCCTTAGCTGCTCTTCAAGGCTATAGTATGCTGGCTCTGCTACGTAGCCAGAGCCCTCCTATTATTGGTTCCCTTGACCCATTAACTACTGCCACCATAGTAATATCGATGGTTGCTGGCACGATATTCCTTGTCTGGCTCGGAGAATTGATTACCGAGCGGGGAGTGGGAAATGGGATATCGATAATAATTTTTGCTGGCATTGTAGCCAGCTTGCCAGATATGGTGGGTCGTGGCTTTATAGCTGCAAGTGACCCCCTGGGATTGACAGTATTTATTATACTTGGCTTAGCTACTCTGGTATTCGTAGTTGCATTTATTGAAGCTCATCGGCGCATTCCAGTACAGTATGCTCGTAGCACTTTCCGTGGCGGTCGTATGTATCGACAATCAGGCTCAACCTACATACCATTGCGGGTAAATACCGCTGGAATGATACCCCTTATCTTCGCTATCGCAGTGATGCAGCTTCCCGGTACGATAGCTACATACTTTATGAACCCGGCAGGTCAAAATCCAAATTTCTGGAATTCAATCTATACCATTTTTCGCCCTGATACGGCAGCACCTTTGGGCTTGGTCTATCAAGGATTGTACTTCGCCTTGGTAATCGGTTTCACCTTCTTTTATACCATGATTATATTTGAACAAATGAATCTAGCAAAAACTTTGCAACAGCAAGGTGGCTTTATCCCTGGAATCCGACCCGGAAAAGCAACAGTTGACTATCTAAATAAGGTTATAAGGGCTCTTACATTCGGTGGCGCTTTCTTCTTGGCCTTCGTGGCAATTATGCCTTTTATTGCTCGAGAAATCACAGGTATTGTAGCCTTGACCCTCTCCAGTACTGCTTTGCTTATAGCTGTTGGCGTTGCCTTAGACACTATGAAGCAATTGGAGGCACAATTAACCATGCGCCGCTATGAAGGTTTCCTGAAATAAAGTCAAGGATAAAAATGCAAGCCTTTTTGACTTTTAGGTTTAATTTTTGATTTTATTCTGATGTACATCATTCTACTAGGTGCTCCAGGAGCAGGAAAGGGAACTCAGGCAGCTATCCTTTCCACAAAGATGCATTTACCCCGTATAGCTTCTGGCGATTTGTTTCGCAGGGCGCTGGAGGAAAAGACTGAATTCGGACTCTTAGCTAAAAAATATATGGAGGAGGGCACGCTAGTCCCAGACGAAATAACCATCCGGATGATACTCGAAAGGATTAGCCAGCCCGATTGCACCTTTGGTTGTATTTTTGATGGTTTTCCTCGAACCTTAGAGCAAGCTGAGACTTTAGAGAAAGCTCTTGTTGACCAGGGGAAAAATATAGACAAGGCTATATATATTTATGCGCCTGATGAAGAGCTTGTAAAACGCCTCAGTGGAAGGCGGATTTGCCGAATTTGCCAAACACCCTACCATCTGATAAGCTCACCACCTAAAATACTAGGAAAATGCGATAAATGCGGTGGTAAATTGTACCAGCGCCCTGATGATAGGGAAGAAACGGTGAGGGAGAGATTAAAGGTCTTTTCTTCTCAGACTATGCCTACCCTCGAGTATTATAGAAAGCAGGACAAACTCATCGAAATCAATGGCAATCTGGGAATACAAGAGGTGGCTAAGGAAATGCTCTCTGTGCTCAAAGGCAGGAAGTAAATGGTAATTGTGAAATCTCCTGATGAGGTAGATACCATGCGCCGATGTGGCAGGATATTAGTGGCGGTCTTGAATAAACTAAGAATAGAAGTGAAACCAAGAATTACTACTCGTGAGCTAGACTCCATTGCTGTCCGTGAAATGGAAGCGAGTGGAGGCGAGCCTTCCTTTAAGAACTATCAAGGTTTCCCTGCCAATATATGTGTTTCTGTCAATGACGAGATAGTCCATGGTATTCCCGGTGAACGAGTATTACAGGAAGGAGATATCGTCTCCTTAGATGCCGGGGTAAAGCTTAACGGCTTTCATACTGATGCAGCTATAACTGTTGGCGTGGGTGAGATAAGCCAGAAGGCTAAGGAACTTATTTCGGCCACGGAAGGCAGCCTTCAAGCTGGCATTGCTCAAGCTAATTGCGGAGCACGTCTTGGGGATATCTCAGCTGCTATCCAGGGTTACGTTGAATCAAAGGGTTTTTCCATAGTTAGGGAATACACGGGACATGGAGTAGGTAGAGATCTGCATGAAGAACCGCAAATACCCAATTTTGTGGTAGGGAAGGGCATTCTACTTCGCAAAGGTATGACTTTAGCCATTGAACCCATGGTTAACGCTGGGGACTGGCGAACTAAATTGGCTCCCAACCGATGGACAGTGCTTACGGCTGACGGAAGCCTTTCAGCGCACTTCGAGCATACCATTGCTATTACCGACAATAAAGCCGAGATACTTGCTTAGCAGTAAACAAAAACATGCCTAAGAAAGAAAGGATAGAAGTTGAGGGCAAAGTAGCTGTATGTTTACCTAATACCATGTTTCGTGTCGAGTTAGCTAACGGCCACACAGTGCTGGCTCATATCTCGGGTAGGATGAGGAAGCATCATATCAGAATTTTGCCTGAAGACAGGGTCTTGGTGGAACTTTCTCCCTACGATTTGAGCCGAGGCAGGGTTACTTACCGACTTAAGTAGCTTCAGCCTTTGACAGGTCAACCAAGGAGGTTTATTATAATAAGGTTTGTCTGCCTGGTGATGTGAAATGAAAGTAAAAGCTTCAGTTAAGCGGCGTTGCAAAAAATGCAAGATTATCAGGCGAGAAGGTGTGGTTAGAGTTATTTGCGAAAATCCAAAGCATAAACAGAGGCAGGGTTAACAATGCCACGTATTGCCGGAGTAGATCTTCCTAAGGATAAACCAATCTGGGTGGCCTTGCAACATATTTATGGTATTGGTTCTACCTCAAGCCAGCATATTCTAATCACCTCAGGGGTCAGCCCCAGCATCAGAGTTAAAGACCTTACTGAGGAGCAGCTTGGCCAGATTCGCAGTGCTGTTGATAACCAGTATAAAGTGGAAGGCGACCTTAGGAGAGAGGTTCAGTCTAATATAAAAAGGCTTATTGAAATCAGTTGCTATCGAGGCATGAAGCATCGTATGAATTTACCAGTTCATGGACAAAGAACGCGCACCAATGCCCGCACTAAAAGAGGAGCAAGGAAGACAGTGGCAGGTAGAGGTCAAAGGCGCGGTGCAACTAAGAAATAAGGAGCTTACGTTTAACAAATGCCAAAGAAAAAGAAAAAAACTCATAAAAAGGTTAGTGTAGGTAGAGTTTACATCCAATCTACGTTTAATAACACCATTGTTACCATTACTGATACGCAAGGTAACGTTATCACCTGGGGAAGTTCTGGCACCGCCAGATTCAAAGGTTCTAGGAAGGGTACTCCTTATGCCGCTCAGCTAGCTGCTAGAGAGGCAGCAAGACGGGCAGCAAACGATGGCTTGCGCCAAGTCGATGTTTATATTAAAGGCCCCGGCAGTGGACGTGAAGCGGCTATCCGCGCTCTACAGGCCTCAGGACTCACCGTTACTAGCATCAGAGACGTAACTCCTATCCCACATAATGGTTGCCGTCCAAAGGGAAGGAGAAGGGTATAAAAATGGCAAGGTACACAGGACCTGTTTGTCACCTGTGCCGGTATCTCGGTGAAAAGCTCATGCTTAAAGGGGAGAAGTGCTCCACTCCTAAATGTCCCTTAGAGAGGAGAACTGTTCCTACTAGAGGGCGTTTTCAGACTCGGCAGCGCAAGGTTTCCGATTATGGACTTCGATTGCGCGAAAAGCAGAAGGTCCGCTTTAGCTATGGCGTTCTAGAGCGACAATTTCGCAAGTTTTTTGCTGCGGCAGAAAAAACTCCTAGTGCTGCTGGAGAAGGCCTTCTCATACTGCTAGAAAGGCGATTGGATAATGTGGTTTATCGCTTGGGCTTTGCCGACTCACGAGCCCAAGCCAGACAAATAACTCGGCATGGTCATATCCTTGTTAACGGACACAAAACCGATATACCTTCTTTCCTAATAAAGTCGGGAGATGTTATCAGATGGCGGGAAGCTAGCACTAAAACCGAATATTATAAAGCGGTAGTTGAGAAAGTTAAGGGAAAGACTATCCCGAGCTGGTTAAGCTTAGATGAAAAAGGAATGACAGGCAGCGTTTCAACCTTACCCAGTAAGGACGATATTGAGGCTAAGTTCAACGGGAAAGCTATTATTGAATATTATTCGAGGTGATATATCATTAGATTGCCTATGTCCAATGTAAGTTGTGTTGAAAGTGCTGGTAATTATGGTCGCTTTCTTGCCGAGCCTTTAGAGGCAGGTTCCGGCATCACCTTAGGCAACACACTGCGACGTGTGCTTCTTAGCTCTCTACCTGGTGCCGCAGTAACATGGGTCAAGATAGAAGGGATTCAGCACGAATTCGCCCCCATCCCTTATGTTAAAGAGGATGCCCTGGAATTCTTACTTAATATCAAGGAACTTAGGCTCTGTCCCCTCTCTCATGAGCCAGGGAAGTTGACCTTAGAAGCAGAGGGGGAAGGCAGTGTCTGTGCTGGCGATATTAAACCCACAACTGACTTTCGCATTGCTAATCCCGAGCTTCACCTAGCTACTTTGGATTCTTCCCAGGCTAAGCTTTACGTGGAACTTAATGTGGGATTGGGAAAAGGTTATGCGCCAGCTAAAGCGACTGACGACTTACCCGTAGGAGCACTACCAGTAGACGCCATTTTTACACCAGTGCGGAAGGCCAATTTCTCTGTAGAACCCATCAGGCCTGGTCAAGAGGGAAGCCCAGACAGACTCATCTTAGAAATTTGGACTGATGGCACTGTTCTCCCATGGGAAGCATTTAGTCAAGGTGCCTCCATCTTAGTTGATCACTTTACCGCCTTTAGGGATCTCCAGGTTCCAACAGCAGAGGAAGCACAGGTAGGAGGCGTTCTACTCCTTCAGCCTGACCAATATAATATTCCCTTGGAGGAATTAAATTTATCAACCCGCCCTTACAACAGTTTAAAACGAGCAGGTATTTCCACTCTAGGACAACTATTAGAGAGGAGCAAGGAAGGCTTGCCACCGTTACCTGGCTTGGGAGCAAAATCCAGAAATGATGTGGAAGAAGTAATGGCAAAACTAGGCTTTCCTCTCATTTCTAATTCCAGCAGGAGAAGTCATGAGACACAGAGTAGCGGGACAGAAGTTAAGTAGGTCAACTCAGCATCGCTGGGCATTATACCGGAACCAGGTCACTGCCCTTTTGACTTACGAGAAGATTACCACCACTGAAGCTAAAGCTAAAGAAATTCGCAGTTTAGCCGAGTGGATGATTACCTTGGGGAAAGATGGCAGCCTCGCTTCAAGGCGGCAGGCTTTATCTTTTATTACTGAAAAGAAAGTGGTTGAAAAGCTATTTAATGAAATTGCTCCGGGATATACCGACCGGGTTGGGGGCTATACAAGCTTAGCGAAGTTAGCACCTCGCCTTGGCGATAATGCTCCTATGATTCAAATCCAATTGCTTAAGTAATTTTCGCGCTAAAGCACGAAAAAAGAGGAATTACATTAATTAGTAGAGAAACAAGTTGTGGCTATAAGCCACAAAAATATATTCTGCTCATAGAGTATGATGGCACACGATACCATGGATTTCAATGGCAAGTTAGCTTGCCTACCATTCAGAGTGAGCTGGAGCAAGCTATAAAAAATTTTTGCGGAGAAAGTAGTCGAGCTATGGCAGCTAGTAGGACTGATGCCGGTGTGCATGCTGAAGGGCAAGTAGTGGCTTTTTGGGCCAAGCCCGAATTATCTCCCATAGCGTTAGTTAAAGCATTAAACTACTACTTACCCAGGGATATTGCAGTCAAGGCAGCTCACAAGGCCAGCAACGATTTTAATGTTCGACGCGACGCTCTGAGCCGAGAGTATCGCTATTATATTTTGAATAACGATACTCGATCGCCATTTAGTCAGAGGTTTGCTTTGCTTGTACCACGGCCACTATGCACAGAAGCGATGAACGAGGCATGCTTGCTTCTCCAAGGTGAACATGACTTTGCCTCCTTCGCCACTTCTTTGGACGATGCCAGAAGCACGGTGCGCAACATTCACGAAGCAAAGGTTGAAAAAAAGGGAGGTTTTGTTGTTTTTCGAGTGGTGGCCAATTCCTTCTTACCCCACCAGGTACGTAATACTATAGGTCTCTTGATGAGGCTGGGCTTAGGCAAGATAAGCATTGGAGACTTTCGTGATATTATGGAAGCAAGAAATTTAGGTTCAGCGAGTCCTACAGCCCCTGCCCTTGGTTTATGGCTCACCAAAGTCAACTATTCTAAACCCCTAGGCAAAGCCTCCAGGGATGCGAAAGGTAGGAGATGAAAACATATAGCCCTAAAGCTAAAGATATCAAGCACGAGTGGCGGGTAGTTGATGCTGAGAATAAAACTTTGGGAAGAATGGCATCCCAGGTAGCCAATTTGCTCATGGGTAAGCATAAGGCAATCTATGCTCCCCATATTGATACTGGAGATTACATCGTGGTAATTAATGCTGCTAAAGTTACGGTAACTGGCAAGAAAGCTGAGCAAAAGATTTATTACAGGCATTCTGGATATCCTGGCGGCCTAAAGAGTCCAACATTTAAAGAGATGTTTGATAAGCACCCCACCCGCGTAATTGAACATGCGGTTAGAGGCATGTTACCTAAGAATCGTTTAGGTAGAGCCATGTTTAAGAAACTCAAAGTTTACCCTGGAAGTGAGCATCCCCACCCCTGCTAATATAAAGAAGCATTAAATACTAATATCGAAATCCTAAAAGATTAGAATTTAGGATTCAAGTTATTTGGGAGGTAATGATTAATGGCTGAAAAAACTTATGTTTGGGGAACAGGCAAACGCAAATGTGCTATAGCTCAAGTCAGGCTCTTTCCCGGGAGCGGAGGCATAGTCATTAACGATAGACCTTACGAGGAGCTTTTCCCTCGCCTTGCGCATCGCCATATGATTGAGCATCCCTTTCTGGCTACCAATACCATGGACAAGTTCCATGTTACCATAAAGGTAAATGGTGGCGGGGTGAATGGCCAGGCTGCAGCCATCCGCCATGGTATTGCTCGAGCTCTGGCCAAGGAGAACGAGCTGTTCAAACCTATGTTGCGTAAAGAAGGCTTTCTTACTCGGGATGCTAGAATTAAAGAACGTAAGAAATACGGACTTAAGCGAGCCCGCAAGGCACCTCAATACACTAAACGCTAAAGAGAGAAGGGATATTCTGGCTTTAAGGATAGACAGAATGGAAGTTTTCGGACAACCCCTAAAATCATATAGGTAAACCAAAAAGGGGGCAGGAGATGGAGAAAATCTTCAGTTACTCAAGTTGCCGTGAGGTGATAGAGAGTCACCTTCAGCTCATGGCTCAGCAGAAAGGCACGCCAGAGAGAAAGTTAACAATGGATAACATCAAGATAGGCGAAGAGTTTGAGCCTCTAGAGTTCGCCTTCACTGAGGAAGATAGAGATATGTATGCCTGGGCTAACGATGATTACAATCCTTGGTATATGGAGGATTCCCCGTGGGGAGGGTGTATCGGCACACCAGCCTGCCTCGCAATGCAGACACTCATGCAGACCTATGGCCACTATGGCGTACAGCAAAAGGGAATCAATCCTCCCGGTGCTGTTGTTCATAACAAGCATGAATATGAATTTATCAACCCCATCAAGGTAGGAAAGAAGCTCAGGATGACGGGCAAACCAGTGGATAAGTACTCCAAGAGGGGGAGGGATTGGATTATAACCGAACATTTAGTCGTTGATGAGGATGGGAAAGAGATCGTTCGTATGAGAGTAAGAAATGCTTGGCCTATCGTTGTTCAGCCTGAGGAAAAGACTAACTAAGGAGAAATATAAAACGACAGCTATGCATTTTGAAGAGGACCCTACTGCATTTCGACCGATGAAAGTCACCGCCAGCAAGGATATTCCGGTTGGATTTGAGACTGAGCCTTTCACTAAGAAGTGGACCCTAGACAAGGGGCGCATTTTCCAGCCTTGGCCGAACAGTAAGACCTTCCATAACGATTACCCATCCGCCCATGATTTGAACCTTCGTGCACCAATCGAAGCAGGCTGCCAATATCTTGAGTATATGGGGGAGTTCGTCATCAAGTTCTTTGGTAAAGAGTACCTTGGAACAAAGCTTTCTGCTTCCTTTCTTGGCTTTGTTTACCCAGAAGATGAGGTGACTATCAAAGGGGTTGTTCGAGAGAAGGTAGCTGAGGGGGATGCCGTCAGGCTGACTTTGGATATCTCAGCCCTGAACCAGCGTGGAGAGAATATAATGGTGGGGACCGCCAGCGGGCTTGTGCATTAGCTCACTAGTGGGGCTGGTAAAATTGCGAGGCCAAAGGTTTAAAAGGCAGCATGGAAATGGCTAGACAGTTAGAATTAAACTAGGAGGTAAAGATATCGTGGCTTTGAGAACTGGAGAGCAATATAAAGAAGGCCAGGCAAAGATTAAGCACAATCTTTATATCAATGGCAACAAGGCAGAAAACCTGGAGGATAACCCCAATACCAAGACGGTGCTAGATGCTAATGTCAAGGTCTTCGATCTAGGTTTGGAGCCTCAATATGATGAAACTATGAATGCAATGTCTCCTCTGATTGGGGAGAAAGTGAGTAGAAATGTACATCCATCTCCTTCCGCCAAGGACCTGGAAATGCGTGCCGAGATGGCCGTTTTAACTTCCCAGAAGTTAGGCACCTGCAACTATCGTTGCCCAGGGTGCGATGCTATGCATGCAACTGCTTCTACCACTTATGAGATGGATCAGAAGCTGGGCACCGAATATCACAAAAGGTTTATTGAGTGGCTCAAATATATTCAGAAGAATGACCTGGCAGTTAGTGGTGGCGTAATGGACGTTAAAGGCCCCAGGGATCTCAGGCCAGGAAAAGGTGACCCTGACCATTACTTGAGAATTGCTGAGAAGCGCCCTGATGGCATTGTGCTGAGAGGCGCTAGGATGCATCAAAGTGGCGCCTACGCCGCAGATGAGACCCTGCTTGTGCCTGGTGTAGCCCCAAGGCCAGGTGAAGAACCCTACGCAGTAGCTTGTGTTGTGAAGAACTCCCAGGAGGGCATCACCTACATCGCTCAATATAATGCCATGTCGGCAGAAAGGGAGTTCATGGGCGATAATTCAAAGTTAGGGAATCCCATATATGGCCAAAGAGAGACCTGCATGATAGTCTTTGATAATGTCTTTGTTCCCTGGGAGAGGGTTTTTATGTGCGGGGAAACGGAATATGCCCACGAGATTTTGCTCCGCTTTGCCAAACAGCATCGAATGGCTTGCGGAGGTTCATGCAAGGCAGGGTTTATGGACCTTATCATTGGCGCCACGCAGATTTTAATAGAGTATCTTGGTCTGGACAGAGCGCCTATGATACGGCAAGAGATAACGGAAATGATTAGAGTGAGAGAGATATCTTATGGTCTCGCAATAGCTGCTGCCTATCGAGGAGAAGAGGAGCCAAAAGGCTCCGGTTTTTACCTGCCCAATGACGCTTTTGGCAATGCAGCTAAACTTAATACCTGTGACGGCTTCTGGGAAGTCATGAAGTGGGCCGGTGATATTGCTGGTGGATTTGCCGTAACTATGCCATCGGAGAAAGAGTTAGAGAATCCGGTAACAAAACCTTTGGTAGAGAAATATCTCAAGACGCATGCCTCCGCCAAGGACAGGATGCGCATGACCCGTTTTTTGCAAAACTGGATAGCTGGCCTTCACGGGGTGGGCACCTGGCACGGAGCAGGCCCTCGTCAGAACCAGATGATAATGCTCTACAGAGATACGGACCTCGAAAAGAAGAAACAGATGGCCAAGGTACTGGCAGGCCTGAAGGATTAACACGCGAGTTTATATCGCGGCTCGACCTCTACTGGCCCGCTGCATAAGGCTTCATACATTGCCAAAGCGGCGCTGGCGACGTTTATATTCAGAAAGGGCTTCTTCAATATCTTTTTGCCCAAAATCAGGCCACAGCACCTGAGTAAAATAGAGCTCGCTATAAGCAGCTTGCCAGAGGAGGAAATTGCTCAGGCGCATTTCGCCACCGGTGCGAACGACTAAATCAGGGTCAGGAATACCACCAGTATAGAGGTGTTGGTTAAACACCGCCTCGTCTACTTTGTCACCGGGAATATCAGTGCCGGCGATATATCTAGCAGCCTGCAGAATTTCATCACGTCCACCATAGTCAAAGGCAAGACAAAGTGTAAGCCCGGTATTATTCTTGGTGAGTTCGATTGCTGCCTCTACTTTCTGCCTTAGCTTAGGAGATAGTCTATCTGACCTGCCAAGATGCCTGACTCTGATATTATCTTTATGAAAAGCCTTAGTTTCGCTATCAATCCTCCTCGCCAGAAGATTGAGAAGCCCGCCAACTTCACCCTTGGGTCGGTTCCAATTCTCTGAGGAGAACATATAAAGGGTGAGGTATTTTATTCCGCAATCGGCGAATAGTTTCACAACACGATTAATATTATCAGCCCCAGCCACATGTCCTATAAACCTGGGCAGGCCACGCCTTCTTGCCCACCTGCCATTGCCATCCATGATAATGGCTACATGCCGAGGAGGGTAGCTCGCTTTAGTCATTATCCAGCCTCCCCAGTAAAAGAATGCCAGGCTCTTTGTAAGGGATGAGTTAAACTATATTTCAAGCCAGTCAAGATTAACTTGCTATGCCAATCGAAGGAGAAATTGGGAGAATTAAGTAGAGCATCGGCTACGCCTCCAGAATCCAACATATTAAATATTTTCTCAATCCGCTTATCGCTTAGCCTCCCATACAATTGCCTGGCCCGATAACCGAGAGAAATTTCCCTGCCCATTTTTGCCTTCCATTCCTTCTGGTAACGGTAAAGCTGAGCTGCAGCTAAGTCGTCACTTTCAAGAGCCTCTTTAAGCACTTCAGCAGCTATTTTAGCACCAAGGTGTCCCAAGTATATCCCCCCACCAGTAGTTGGCTTTACCTGTCCAGCAGCATCACCGATAACCAGTACCCTATCTCCATAGGTACGAGGCAATGTTCCCAGGGGGATAGCCTTTTGTCTTATTTTAACCTCCCCAGTCGTCATTCTGCCCTGGCAAAAAGGACCGAGGAGGAATTTTTCCAAATGTAACTTAGCTTGAGATGTTGACAAGAGCCCAGCTAATGCTTTATTTGCCGAAGTAGGCACCAGCCAGGCAAACGAGCCCGGTGCTATTTGCCGACCGAAGTATATTTCAGTTTCGTCAATATTCTGGGCTTCAATCTCTGCCTGAGCACCAATGAGAAAATTCTTGATTTTGCCCAAGCCCAGTTTCTGCGATAGCTTGGGCTTAAAACCATTAGCCAATATCACGGCTCTAGAGGTAAACATTTCCCCTGAGCCGAGATACAAGACCTCAACCTTCGCTCTATCCTCTTCTACGGTAATGTCAGTAACGCGAGAGGAAAGGAAATAGTGTGCCCCACTAGCTTGTGCTTTACGAGCAATAGCTTGATCAAAGAAAGTCCGGTCTATTACACAGGCTTGAACCTTTTCGCTTTCCAATCTAAAACATCTTCCCGATGGTGAGAAAAGCCTGATTGAGTTTGCCTCCGCCAATACCACCTCTGGGCTGGTGCCAAAGGAGTTAAAACATTCGGTGCTGATTATCCCGGTGCAGCAAATATCGAGCCCCGGCGCACTTTTCTGCTCCAAAACAGCCACGCTGTAGCCCGACGAGGCTAGCTCATAGGCGGCATAGCTTCCCGCAGGTCCCGCCCCCACTATGATGGCATCATAAAATTGGCTTGACAACTCACTGCTACCTATGAGTATTCATTCTATCACCCCCACATCACCCTTGGAGAGAGGGAAATAGGGTTAGGATGTCTTCTCTTTGCCAAGAATGACGCATAGGTATTGCTAAATATTCCTTCCCTGTTCAAATTTCCATGTGCAATGCTATCATATAACGTTGATGCAATCGAAGATAGATTTTAAACGCCCCATCTCATTTTGTAATCGTCCATCTTACTGTCATTTTGAGCCCTTCGCCGCTGTCATTCTGAGAGAGCACTTCGGCTTCGCTCAGTGTAAACTCCGCGACCGAAGAATCTCGCTCAGGACAGGCTCCGGCGCGGCAATATTGGCTGGTCA
>CAZQBR010000002.1:0-29002 GCA_964591975.1 uncultured Dehalococcoidales bacterium | reverse complement strand
CCCGCTATAGCGGTTTTCGGGTACAGGGCACCGCTAGCTCCCCACCTAGCACGGCCTACCTAGCGATGTTACCAGTAGAAGCTAAGTGAGTCAACTTGTGAACGATTCTTAGCTACACTATTAAAACATCAACCAATGTAATGGAAGTCAAGCCAGTTCCGCAATATAGGAATGGGCTGGCAGGCATGGGGCTAAAGCTCCATGCCCCCCACCGAGGCTAGAGCCTCGGCATTATAATTGGGAAACAGCAATTGTAGCCATGGGCCTTCAGAGCCATAGGTCGAGTCTTTAATCTTGCCCTCTACGATTATCGCTATTACTGAGACTGGAGCCTCGAGGATAAGTTTGGAACTATTGAATAAATATTTGTTCTTGTGGCACAATACCACAATTGAACTACAGGAGGTGATAGCTTATGCCTATCATACATGGTAGTGTAGGTCTAATTATAGGGATAGCTAGTTTAATCTTTGGCATCATAGTGATGATTTTCCCCAAAATTCTCAATTATTTGGTAGGCATTTATCTGATTGTGGCAGGAATAATAGCAGTTATTGCTTACCTCTTTTAACCCTAAAGGTATAGAAATTTGGCTTTTGTGTGGGCTTTAAAGTGGGTGGTAGAGGACTTGAACCTCTGACCTCCTGTGTGTAAAACAGGCCAGAGAAAAGGCGAAACCCGCTTGCCTCCTTTGAAGGAGAGTGCAGCAGACGCGGGGTGAGAAAATCAAGTCAGGCTGGAAATTGGCTGATTAAGAGCCCCAAACACTCTATGCCATCTCATGACCACAGATACAAATAAGTGCTATTTTGTTGAGTGGAAAGATTCATTTTGTATCTGTGGTGGCATCCAGTGCTGGGGCATATCAATCAGTTTGTTTGCAAAATGTTAGCAGAAATTAAACCAAACATCCCGGGGCTAAAGGTATCATCCTCACTTCATCCCACGTTGCTCACTTCGGAAGGTCTTAAAGAAACAGTGGTAGCGGCATGCCACTTGCCTGATTACACCTGAGGCGCCACACGGGAGGTGGAAAGGAGCTATTTAAACTAGCCGGATGAAAAAGGCTAGTATCTCAGTTTCCCCTAGCAGAGCCGGCCTTTAAAATAAGTGGTGTTGTCCTATTATCCTTTCACCACACCAAATTTAAACCCGCGGTGCTTGAAGCAGTCAGAATAATTATCGAGTTAAATGCTACTGAAACCATTACTAATTAGCGACCCATTAGATTGATCCTACCGCCATTGCAAGCAATCGTCTCCGCAGTTATGAAAGACGCGTCATCCGAAGATAAGAACAGAGCCAGATGTGCGATATCCTCAGGAACACCGAGCCGCCCAAGAATGGTGGCCGGCTTACTAACTTCGATCCACTGCTTTACTTGTTCCGGCGTCCTACTGGCGTAAACGATGTCGGTTAGAATTCTCCCAGGCGCAATCGCGTTGACATTTATTCCATACACCCCAAATTCTCTAGCACAGGCCTTCGTGAATCCAGTGACACCAAATTTCGAAGCAGCGTAAACGTTCATCCCCGGCACAATAGCGCCTAGTGCAGCTGTGGATGAGATATTGATGATTTTCCCGTATTTCCGTTCCATCATGTGCTTAGCTACAGCCTGCGTGCACAAGAAGACCCCTTTAAGGTTTGTATCTAATATTAGATCCCAGACCTCCTCTGTTAAATCCAGGATAGGAATAAGGCGGTCCGTCCCAGCATTATTCACCAAGATGTCGATTCTACCAAATTCATCTATTACCTTTTTCACCATGTTATCTACTTGCTCTTTGACACATACATCGGTAGCTATGGCCAGTGAACGTCTCCCTAAAGCCATAATCTCGTCCCGAACTTTCTCAAGGTTGCCTATACTACGACTACAGACCACGACATCAGCCCCAGCGTTTGCAAATTCTAAAGCGATAGCCTTCCCCAGTCCCGTACCACCACCGGTGACGATGGATATCTTACCTTCCAGTTTCATTTATTTCTCCTTTGGCGGATCATCTTATTATCCCTTTACCGCTCCGAAGGTCAGCACGCCACACATTACGCATACTACCTACTTGTACCAATATCGGGATAAGGGCTTGCTAACTTTGGATAGTTTAACATGGGGGGGTAATATGTCAATATGCTGTGCTGGCTGACCACATAGGTAACACTGGGCTGTGGATTTTAGCAAGTTCCTTTTCAATATACCCTACGGGAGCAAGATAGCCAGGAGATTGGTGCGGACGGCTAAAGTTATACTCAATAAGCCATTCGGTTAGCCGGGGATTGAGCTCTTCAGGGTCTAAAGATAGATTAGAGTTGTAGAGCCACTCATACTCTAAAGTCTGGTTAAACCTTTCTATCTCCGAGTTATCCTTAGGGGTTCTGGCTCTTGAAAAGTACCTTTGAATGTTTAATTTAGTGGTGGCCCTTTCAAACTCTAAAGCAAACTCACTCCCATTATCTGTCTGCAAGTTTTGGGTAGGCTGGTTAACAAGATAGTAGTAGGGAGATCTCTTTCTTAAACGCCTTATCCTCTCTTCCTGAATGAGGGTCTCCTTTCTCACCGTTCCAAAACGCCTTGAGATGTCACCTATCTATTCGAACTAGTTCAAATGCGTCTCAGCCTGGAAATTTTCCCAGCACTCCCTCTAACACCTTCTCGCTTGAGTTTCGCGGCAGTCTGCCAATGAAAACTACAGTACTTGGTAAAGCATAGTTAGGCAAGCGCCGCTGGCAAAACTGGATGATGTCCTCTCAGTCACCTTTCCTCCACCCTCAATGATTATAACGACTTTGCCGGGCTCGACTAGTTTCTTATCAAGTTGTCCTATTATCGCTGCTTCGACCATGTTGGGATGCTGATGTGGCACTTCTTCTACCTTACTCCAGGTACGAAGAAAATAGCGTCAAGAAAACAAATTACGTTATGACTCTTAATCAAAGGGCTCAGCGAAGAATGGGCAAATCGAGCTTGGCTACATTAAACAAGGGCTAGAGTCCTAAATACCAGTTGAGGATATTGCTTCCCACAGCAAGTGTAATCATGGCTGTCAGGGAGAGGAAGGGACCAAAGGCAATCATCTCCTTTCGCCCCTTCTTTTTACCTATCAGCAAACCTATAGCTACCAGACCGCCGAGGATAGACCCTGTAATCAAGGCAACAAAAACCAGAGGAAAGCCAGTAGCCAGGCCAATTAAAGTTGCCAACTTGACATCTCCCCATCCCATTCCTCCGCGAGAGACAATGGCCAGCAAGAGGAATATACCAAAACCAATGCCAGCACCTAGTGCAAAATTGGCAACGCCGTGAACCATCCATTGGATAAGCCATGGCTGAGGTAGGAACAAAGCAAAGAGCAATGCCACCAGTATCCCAGGATAGACTACCTTGTTTAGGATAAGCCCATGCTCCAGGTCTACAACAAAAATTATAATGAATAGGCAAGCATAGAAAGCCATAACCCCTAGCTGTGGGGTTAAGCCACAGTGCCAGTAGAGGAGGGCAAACGCACCACCAGTGGCAAGTTCCACCCAGAATAACCTTCTTGGCACAGGTGCGTGGCAATACCTGCAGCGACCCTTTAGCCAAAGGTAGCTGAATATAGGGATAAGATCCTTGACAGCGAGGTGGTGGCGGCAAGCCTCACAAGAGGATGGCGGATTCAAGATAGATTCCTTCCGAGGTAACCTGTCAATGCACACGTTAAGAAAGCTGCCTATCGCCAACCCCACGACAGCAAAGAGAGATATATATGCGGCTTGCATGGCTACTCATTGTGGTTATTTAGTCACTGATTGTCAATAGCTCCTGTTGTTGACACCATTTGGAGGGAAAGGTTACACTTTCTCACAGGTAGGAAATGGCAGAGCATTCCAGGCTATGGCACAACGCAAAGGTGGCGAAGTTGCTGGAGGCGATGCTCCAGGGAACCATCCCAGAGGCAAAGCCACAACTTGATCCAAAATCGGAGTTAGGGTTTTCCTTTCCCTTCATAAGCCAGCTCATCCATACCACAGACAAAGAGACAGCTACCTGGCTGGAATCGCTGGCTGCTGAAGGTATATTAGAGAGGAAATTGTTTGACAAATTTCTCTATTGCCCTCAATGCCACTCCATGAATCTCAGGCCAGTATATCACTGCCCCAAGTGTGGTTCAGGAGATATAGCTCGCGGTAGAATTCTGGAGCACCTGGTATGCAGATATGTCGGTACTGAGGATGAATTTCTTCTTAAAGGCAAGCTGGTATGCCCTAAATGCAAGCAGGAATTGCATGCCCTGGGCACTGATTATCGCAGCCTGGGGGTGTTATACAAATGCCACGATTGCACTGAGGTATTTAACCAACCAGCAATAAGATGGAGATGCCTCAAATGTTCCTCAATCACCCCTGCAGACAAAATCACTGAAATGAATGCCTATTCTTATTCCCTAAACGAAGAAAAAAGGGACTGGCTAGAATTTGAGCTTAAGCCTAAATCCCAATTGGTAAAATTTCTCCAGGAACGGGGTTACGAGGTAAGGGAAAATGCCACAGCTAGAGGCAGCTCGGGAGCAGAGCATACCTTTGATCTGCTGGCAAGCAGGGACGCTGGCGTGCTTATCCACCAGATAGCCATTGGCATTGAAATATCACCAAAAGATGTAGGATTGGATAAGGTATTCGATTTTGACGATAAAGCTTATGATAGCGGCATTCACCATAAGGTGTTAGTTGCCATCCCCGGAATCACCAAAGAGGCAAGTCGATTTGCCTCTCGACAGAGGATAAAAATACTGGAACCAGCAGATTTAGAGGCATTCTTAGCCCACAACATTTTCCCTCCCCTTGCTCGGGAAACTGAAGCTGAGGTAGAAAAGCCCCCTTTCCATTTCAAATCAAAATTGGAGCTGCTCAATTATCTCCAAAGCCGTGGCTATGAAGTGAAGGAAAATGTCAAGGTAAAAGGCAGATCAGGAATGGAGCATACCTTTGACCTCTTGGCCACTAGGGATGACGGGATTGTAGTGTACAATATCGCCATCGGTATTGAAGTATCCGACAATTCCATAGAGCTGGATAGAGTATTCGATTTTGATGACAAAGCGTACGATAGCCGTATCCCGGATAAGGTTTTAATTGCTGTCCCCGGCTTAACTCGGGAAGCCAGCCGCTTTGCCCAGCGCCAGCACATCACGGTACTTGAAGCCAAAGCAGTGGAGCCAACCGAGTAGGAAAAGGCTACAATTAGATATATCCCGTCCTTAGTGATTCAACCGTACCTCTCCAGTTGCCATTCTGAGCACAGCTTTGTAGAAAAAAGCACCAACTTTCATTAACCAGTTTCCCAACAATTCGTTAAAATCTGGCAATGTTCTCCCGAAGCAGCCAGGGTTAGCCGTTGATTGTTCTTTATTCGGGGCTTTATAATGAGTTCACCTTGACACTTGTTGGGGAACCAGGGAATAGAGATGGTTGAAAGGATAATAGGACAGGAGCAAATTTCCGCCAAGCAGAGGGAACTACCCAGCGAGATTGAAGAAATACGCAGGGATGTGGAGTTCTGTGGCAGGCGGCTTGATCGGCTAGCGAGATTGGAAAGCCTTCTTGAAGAGAAATACCGCAGGAAATTGGAGGTTCTTAGTGACCAGTTCAATAAGGTTGATAGATATCAAGGGGAACTTAAAAGCTTGGCAAAACAATTGAGGAGGAACAAAGAGAGACGGTTAATCCTCAAAAAACAAATATCTGATTTAGAAAAACACAAGAAAATCATTCGTAAAACGATGAAACAAGTCACAGGATATGAAAAATCCAGCAGCGTGCAAATTGAGGTGATAAAGGAAGAACGAGAGCTCCTTTGTCAACGAGTTCGTGACTTAAGGCAGATGCTGGAGCTTGCAGAGCAAGCTGAGTTAAGTGAGAAGGAGCTGGAGACTGTTTGTCAGCGAATTTGTGCCACGAAAGGCCTGCTGAAAGAACATGAACTGGATCTTCGCAAGCGTACTATAGACTTGCTTTTTGAGCCTTATATGCCTCATAGAAACAAAAGACTTGGATGGTAGATAATTTACTAGTCGTTTGGTAGAGAGATTAGGGTGGGCTCAAAACATAGCTTGCTCGGCTTTAACGGCTTGTAGCTTACTAACCCTGGTTGTCCACAGGGTGGCATAGTTAATCCTCGACAAGAAACATGGCAGTTAGCGGTGCAGCCGGGGACAGGCTTGAATTTGCCACCAGCTTGCTTTTTGGCAAAAGGTAGAGGTAAACCCTCACAGTGAGGAATACCTTGGGAATCACTTTCCTCAGCACTGAGCTCTTGGCAGCTAGCATAAGTCATTCCTCTGGCTTCGACCAACTCCCTTAATTTATGGTGAAAACTAAGTCTCAAGTCCTTGCGCAGGCGATACCCTCCTCCTGACCAATGTGCTTCATAAGCATATTCCTGCTCAAATTTTTTAGCTGCTAGTGGTGATTGGCTATAGATGACTTTATATATCCGCTGCCATATGCTCGTGCCCTTACTGTTCGGGGGTTGCTTTTTAGATAGTCTGCCTGTGCTGTTGATAATATGCTTGGCTCCGGTGGAAGCATAGACATCGACTAACTTGCTTATTTGGTCGAACCAGGAATCGCCGTAAATAGCTTGGAAAAGATGGATAAAAACAGGGTCGAGGCGAATGACAGTATCTATACCTATGCTAGATAGCTTGCGGACAGTAGCCACTCTAGCATCAAATGATGGTGCCCCGGGTGACAGAAGCTCAAGTATCTCAGGAGTCCCTTCAACGGTTGTGGCTATGAGTTTAGGCTTGTACTCGGCAAAGCCGGGTAGTTCTAAAAGAAATGATGGGTCGCCTTTGGTGGTGATGAAAAAGGAGACGCCATAGCTCATCAGAAGTCCTACCAGCCTTTTAACCTCCTCTTTCAGCTCAGGTATATCCTGGCAAGGGTCGGAGACATTAGATAAGGAGATTGGCGGGCACAGGGTTAACTTTTTAAGGTCTTTCTCCACTAGTTCAGGCAGGTTATTGTAAATTAGAGTGTCCTGGGAATAATTAGAGTAAATAGCCTCCCTGGCATAGCAGTAGATGCAATGATGAATGCATTGGTTTGGTCCTGGCGGTGTGACATTGATAATCCAGCAATGGAAACACTTCCGCTCTGGGCTGGAGTAAGGGAAATCGTGGAAGGTAGAACCTTTCTTGGCTATCAATTTTATTGACACAATCCTATTTTACCATTCATATTATTCCTTGGTTCTGCTTGCTTGTGGTTGACCATTACCAGCTACACAGCACCAAGCATAGTTAACTTGCCTCCGTCGTAAGCCAGAGTGCAGCATCTTGAGATTAGCACTTTATCCTCCCCACGAATTCCAACATTGATTCTATATTTACCAGTTCCTCCAAGCGGGCTGTGTTGAACTGGTGGATTGCCAATTATCACGCTTCCACCACTCAAGTATGCAACAGATATGAATCCTTGGCGACGTGTCCGATTTAGGGTAAACACATCACCTAAACTACCGCCAAGAACTTGCCTCAAATCATTATATACATCCCTGATGGAGACAATTAATCTGACACAACACGTCCCCGGAAATCCTTAATCTCATAAAATGGGAATCTGAGCGATATAGGAATTGTTAACATCTTTACACTAGGTGTATCCTCACTATCAATAAAACGGGCTTTATCTGCCTTAGCTATTTGCATTCCCCAAAACCGGCAATAGCTGCACATTGCTATTGCCTCCACAACTCAAAAACCAGAAAGGCCAGAAAGCACTTTGGCAAAGATATGATTATCCTGAAACCAAAGAGTTAGTCCAATTCCCAAAAAGGCTAACGCCACACCTAATCAAGCTAACATACTATGTCCTTATAGAAGGGAGATAACTTTAACATTGCTGGGCTGCTAATTCTTTGAAGATAGCCTAATCCTTTTTCTTAGTTTCCCGTTCTAGTACTATATAAGGAAACTACCTGGATGACATTATAAAGAGTGTCTATCGTTTAGCCACTGGGTAAATATAGAAGGGATTTTAGCAATGAATATGAAGTTGTTAATTGGCTTGCTGGCTTTAGGCGTTGTACTTCTAGTGGTGGGCTTGGTGGTAGTGTTTGTGGGGGTGCCCTAGTCAAGGTGAAAGTGACGAAGAACCTCGCTTTCTAAAATGGCATTAGTCATTTTCCCTCGGTTCTGACGTAGTTGCTTGCTTAGGAGTCTGCCTTGCAACGAATACCCCAGGGTAAAGGAATGATATTGTCTGATCTTATTTCCTAATTTTCGTTATACTTATGGAGATGGATAATATCTTGTTTGTGGATAAGCCCAAGGGGCTTACTTCATCCCGGGTGGTGGAGCTGATAAGGGGGAAGTTTAAGGTGAAGACTGGCCATACGGGGACATTAGACCCAACGGCTACAGGATTACTAATCATCCTTACTGGCAAACGCACTAAAGAAGCCTCTCTATTCCTTAAATTGGACAAAGCTTACGAGGTTAAGTCCATTCTGGGTGTGGAGACCGATACCTTTGACTCTGAAGGCAAAGTTTTGCGGCAAAGTAATAGGGAAGTAACCAAGGAAGAGTTGGAAAAGGTGTTAGGCGAATTTCGCGGTGATATTTGGCAAGTCCCTCCTTCATTTTCTGCCAAGAAACTGAAAGGGCGGAAGGCTTACCAACTGGCCAGAAGAGGCATAACTGTAGATTTATCTCCCCAAAAGGTGAGCATCTATTCCTTAGAGCTTAAGGAGTTCCAATTTCCTTACTTCACTCTGACTTGCAACGTATCCTCAGGTTTCTATGTGAGAAGTCTGATTCATGATATTGGGGGGAAATTGGGGGTTGGAGCTACGGCAGTAGAAGTCCGCCGCACAAAGGTCGGGCCTTACCAAGTGGAACAGGCTAGAAATTTAATGGAAATTCTGGGTTATGAGGCTTAAATTTCTTATCTTGGGAAAAGAGAGACAATAGTTCTGTCTATTGACGCTAAGCTAGTAGTAATTGGGCCTTTACACATCACTTGGAAGTGAACAGGCTTGGGTATGATTTATGCTCTATTGCTTTCGGATTTCTCCTCCATACTAAGGGTCATAAATGATGCTGCACAGGCTTACAAAAGCGTGATACCAGATGACAGATGGAAGGAGCCATACATGTCAGCCGAGGAGCTAAAACAGGAAATTGAAGCTGGCATTAGATTCTTTGGGTGGGTGGAGGGTAAGGATTTACTCGGAGTCGGGGGAATTCAACCCATCAAAGATACTACACTGGTCAGGCATACCTATGTAGTAACTAACCTCCAGAGAAAGGGAATTGGCAGCAGGTTACTTGAACATCTGATAAGCTTAGCCAAGACCCCTGAAATATTGGTGGGAACTTGGGCTGATGCAACTTGGGCTATCCGATTTTACGAGAAACATGATTTCAGGCTAGTATTGCCCCAGGAAAAGGATAGACTCCTGTGTAGGTATTGGAATATTCCCGATAGGCAAGTTGAAACCTCAGTTGTGCTAAAGCTCAGAGTTTAGGGGGCAAGTCCTTTAGAAATCCCGTCTCGGTATAAACAAAAATAATATCTCACCTCTCTGCCAGCTGTTGTAGCGCCAGTTTAACCTTCTCCTCTAAGCTTAGCTCCGAAGAATTGGGCAGGCTGGAGATAGCCTGTGTGGCTTCCCTCAGGGAGTAGCCCAGGCTGGTCAGGGCAGCTATGGCATCAGCATCCTCCGGAGCTAAAGGCAAAGCAGCCTCTTTCCATTCCTTTTCTAACTTGCCACGGAGCTCAATGACAATGCGGCTAGCCACCTTTTTGCCAATGCCAGGCGCCTGGCTTATGAGCTCGGCATTGCCGCTGGTAATCGCCATAGCTAGTTGCTCGATGGCTAGGCTGGAAAGCAATGACAAGGCTACTTTGGGGCCAACTCCTGAGACAGAAATAAGGTTTTTGAATAAAGCTAATTCCTCGCTAGAAGTAAAGCCATAAAGAGAGATATTATCTTCTCTCAAGTGGAGATGAGTATAAAGAGAGACATTATCGCCAGCAGCCCCTAATTTACTTAAAGACGAGCTGGGAACATATACTTGGATGCCGATCCCACCCACCTTGACGATAATTGAATCGACACCAAAGTATTCTAAAATCCCCTCTATAGCGGCTATCATGTTAACTTCTATCAGCAATCCATCGGTTAAAACGACTTTGCTGAGTATGGCAAAGGGCTACAGCCAAAGCATCGGCAGCATCGCTGGGTGGAGGGGGCTGAGAAAGCCCAAGCTGAATTCTTACCATTTCCTGTATTTGCCCCTTATCGCTCCCCCCATAATTGGTTACCCGCTGCTTTACCTCGGCTGGGGAGTAATAGTAGACAGGTAATCCTTGGTTTGCCGCTGCCAGGATAGCTACTGCCTGTGCTCTACCGATGGCTAGCGCCGAACGAATATTATGGCCCACAAAGGGCTCCTCAATGGCTACTTCGTCTGGCTTGTGCTTGGCGATAATCTCGCTTAATTTGGTGTACAGGCAGTGTAATCTTTCCTCAATGGGAGTTTTAGGAGGGAAGCTTAATACCCCATAATGCACCAGGCGCACTTGCTCTTCACCATCCACTATCCCATAGCCTAAACTTATGGTTCCGGGGTCGACGCCTAGAATGCGCATTCTATCATGTCTGACTACGTAGTCTCTCTAAAGTAGCCTCAGAGAAATCAATGTTGGAGAAGACATGCTGCACATCATCTATCTCTTCTATCCGGTCAAGAAAACCCAAGGTCTGAATTGCTTTATTCTCATCTAGCAGCACTGTAGTCTTAGGCACTAGAGAAAGCTCTGCCGAGATTACATGCCTTCCTTTCCCGATACCCTCCCTTATGCTTTCCATATTATGTGGGTGGGTATAGATTTCAAGGTAGCCTTTTTCCGCCTTAACATCTTCCGCGCCAGCATCAATGGCTTGTAAAGCTAGCTCCTCAGTATCCGAACCACTGCTTTCTATGGTGACCACTCCTCTACTTTCAAACAGCCATGCCACACAGCCATTCTCTCCTAAGTTACCACCATGGCGGGTGAAAAGACGACGCACATCTTGAATGGTGCGGTTACGGTTATCAGTCAGGGCCTGTACCAAAACTGCTACTCCGTTTGGCCCGTATCCTTCAAGTGTCATCTCGATCAAATCAGATACTTCAGCACCACTGCTGGCACGCTTTATGGCTCTTTGAATGTTCTCTGATGGCATGTTATTATCGTGGGCTTTCTCCACCGCCAACCTTAACTGGAAGTTGCTTTCCATGTTAGGTCCACCCTGCTTCGCTGCCACTATGATTTCCCTGGCAAGCTTGGTAAACAACTGCCCCCGCTTGGCATCAGTTACACCCTTTTGCCGTTTAATCTGCGACCACTTAGAATGCCCTGACATGCTATCCTTTAAACAATTTTAACATTGCAAACCCCAAAGGTAAAGATAAATAGACGCTGGTTGAATTTCTTGCTATATTGAGTTTTTATGTTTAAGTTCTTTCCTTTAAGCGCTGTCACTTCAGTCCAAGGATTTCTAGCTGGGGCAATTAACGTTGGTATGAAAACCAAGGATGAGCTTGACCTAGCCATTCTTTACTCCGAAGTGTCTTGCGCTGCCGCTGGCGTTTTTACCACCAATCGGATTAAGTCAGCCCCAGTTATTCTATCGCAGAGACACTTAACGGAGAAGCGAGCGCAAGCAATTGTGGTAAATTCAGGTTGTGCTAATGCCTGTGTGGGCGAGCAAGGCTTAGCAGATGCTTGGGAAATGGCAAGCCTAGCAGCAACAAAGCTAGGCATACCTCCTGACGAAGTTCTTGTAGCCAGCACTGGCGTAATTGGGGTGTCACTACCTATGGATCGCGTAAGAGCTGGAATTAAAAAAATAGAGCTTAGCAGGGAGGGGGGCCATAGCTTAGCCAAGGCAATGATGACCACAGATACTAAACCTAAAGAGGGGGCAGTTCAGGTTGATGAGAAAGGAGTTAAGTTCTCTATCGCTGGAGTAGCTAAAGGAGCTGGTATGATACATCCCGACTTGGCTACTATGCTTTGCTTCATAGCTACTGATGCTTTAGTGGATGCGCAGTTTCTGCAATCGTCACTTAAGAAAGCAGCGGATATTTCCTTTAACATGATTAGCATTGATGGTGAGACCAGCCCCAGCGATTGCATATTTTTACTGGCCAATGGCTTGGCTGGGAATCCAGCGATTGGCTTCGATAATGGTGAAGCCTTCCAAGAAGCTTTAAACGAGATTTGTATCCACTTGGCTAAGTCCATAGCCGGGGATGGCGAGGGGGCTACCAAGCTCATCGAGGTTAGCGTTGAGGGGGCAGTGAAGCAAGCTGAAGCTTGCCTGGCAGCCCGAACCATTGCCAGTTCACCACTGGTAAAGACGGCAATACACGGCAGTGACCCCAATTGGGGGCGCATTGTTACTGCTTTGGGGCGAAGTGGGGTAGAGGTGATAGAAGACAAATTAGATGTCTATTTGAATGATACTTGTGTCATGAAGCAAGGTCATCCTGTCTCATTTAGCAAAGAAGAAATGATAGTGACTTTGAGCAACAGTGATAGTGTGCTTATTGGGGTATGTCTTAATTTAGGAAATGGCAAAGCCACCGCCTGGGGCTGTGACCTATCCGAAGAGTATGTTAGGATAAACAGCGAATATACGACATAACACGAGGTGCAACTTTGCCAAGGGAAACTATAGTAGTTAAGATAGGTGGCAGCACACTGGGCAATCATGACAGCACCTTGGAGGACTTGGCAGAGCTTCAAAAACAAGGGAAATCCCTGGTGGTGGTTCACGGTGGTGCCAAAGTGGCTTCTGACTGGCTTTCTCGGCTTGGAACTTCCACTGGCTTCATAAATGGGCTGAGGGTTACCGATACCGAGAGTTTAAAGGTGGTAACTGCGGTGCTAGGAGGCTTGGTTAATAAAGAATTGGTAGTGGCTATCCAAGCTCTGGGAGGAAAAGCTGTAGGTCTAAGTGGCTGTGATGGCAATTTGCTTTGGGCAAGCATGAAAAATCCAGAGCTAGGCTATGTTGGGGAAATTGTAACTGTTGCCCCCGCTCTATTGAAGCTATTGCTAAAGGAAGGCTATATGCCAGTGGTGGCGCCAGTAAGTTTCGGCTCAGTTGAAGGCAGGACAATGCTGCTTAATGTTAACGGAGACGCTGCTGCTGGAGAAATTGCGGCTGCGTTGATTGCTGAGAAGCTTATATTCCTTACCGACGTTGATGGCGTCCGTGATGTGTCCGGCAGGGTAATATCTAGACTTAATATCACTGAGGCAAAGGCACTACTTAAGTCCGAGGTAGCTACAGGTGGCATGGTCCCTAAAATAGAAGCTAGCATTAAAGCTCTGGCGGCAGTGTCCACCGTGCACATCATCGATGGCAGAATGCCTCATGCTTTGCTCAGCGTCATTGCGAGTAGCGAGATTCCTCGCTTAAGCTCGGAACAGGCTTCGCAATCTCAATTAGGAGGAACAAGCATTGTACCAGGATAATTGGCAAGAGTTGGAGCAAAAATTGTTTCTGAGGACGGGAAATAGAGTCCCTGTGACTCTGGTTCGTGGGAAAGGTGCTTTGGCCTGGGATGACCATAACAGAGAATACCTTGACTTCGTTGGTGGCTGGGCGGTAAATAGTCTGGGACATTGCCCTCCTGTGGTAGTTGAGGCTCTGGAAAAGCAAGCTAAAACCTTAATCCAGGCATCAAATCAATTCTATACCATTCCACAGATAGAGCTAGCACGGCTTCTGGTGGAAAACAGTTGCCTTGATAGGGTTTTCTTCTGTAACAGTGGCGCTGAAGCTAATGAAGGAGCGGTGAAATTGGCCCGCAGGTACGGCAAACTCCGCCTCAATGGCGCTTACAAAGTCATAACTACTTATAGCTCTTTTCATGGGAGAACTTTGGCTATGACTGCTGCCACAGGGCAAAGTAAATTCCAGGAGTCTTACACACCTCTACCTGATGGCTTTGTTAACGTTGATTACAATAACATTGAGGCGGTTAAACAGGCAACCGATGAGCAAACTTGCGGTGTAATACTGGAGCCAATCCAGGGAGAAGGGGGAGTTAACGTACCCGATGACGACTACCTGGGGAAAATACAGAGTTGGTGTCACGAGAAGGGAATCCTCTTCATTCTGGATGAAATACAGACAGGTATTGGTCGAACAGGGACTCTCTTCGCCTATGAGCAATATAATGTCGAACCAGACATAATGACCCTGGCCAAGGGACTAGGCAGTGGAGTGCCAATTGGCGCCTTTTTAGCCAAAGAAGATTTTTCCCTTTTCTCTCCAGGTGAACATGGCTCTACCTTCGGTGGCAATCCATTAGTTTGTGCCGCTGCTCATGCCGCTGTGAAATGCATTATTGATAACGACATACCAGCAAGGGTTAGACAGGTAGGAAAGTATTTTATGACCAAGCTGGAAAACCTAAAGCAGGAATTTGAGTTTATTACTCAAGTGAGAGGTCGAGGGTTGCTAATAGCTTTGGAATTTGATAGGGAAATTGCTGACGAGCTGGTCAGAGCTTGCATTGATAAAGGCCTGTTAGTTAATAAAGTGAAGCCAGCCACGATTCGCTTCATGCCTCCTCTTATTATTACTGAAGGGGAGGTAGACAAGGCGATTAGTATTTTACAAGATGTTTTGGCTGAGAAAGTAAGGAGTAAGTATGTCAAATAAAGTAGTATTAGCATATAGCGGTGGTGTAGATACTTCAGTAGCCATAAAGTGGCTTAAGGAGCGATATGACATGGATGTTATCGCCCTTACAGTGGATGTAGGTAATGTAGCTGACCTTGAAGCTATTAGACAGAAGGCACTCGATGTAGGAGCTATAAAAGCACTGGTGGTTGATTCTAGGGAATCTTTTATTAAGTCGTTTGTTTTCCCTGCTCTTCAAGCTGATGCCATTTATGAAGGTCAATATCCTTTAGCTACAGCCCTGGGGCGGCCTCTTATCGCTCAACTCCTGGTGGAGGCAGCTAAAAAGGAAGGAGCCACAGCGGTAGCTCATGGCTGCACCGGCAAGGGCAATGACCAGGTGAGACTTGACGTCAGCGTGGCAGCCTTAGCCCCCGGACTAAAGATAATAGCCCCGGCTCGAGAATGGAATATGACCAGGGAAGAGACAATTGCCTATGCTCAATCGCATAATATCCCTATTCCTATTACTACGGCCAGCCCGTATTCCATTGATGAAAGTCTGTGGGGGAGGGCCATTGAATGTGGTGTGCTGGAGGACCCCTGGAATGAGCCTCCCGAGGATGCTTTCTTATGGACAAAGTCCCTTGAAGAAACTCCGGCTCAGCCTGCTTATCTGGAGGTTGGCTTTGATAAAGGGGTACCGATAAGCCTTGATGGCGAGAAATTAGATGGTGTTACGCTTGTTCAAAGGATTCATAGTCTGGCTGGACAGCATGGCGTAGGCAGGATTGACCATATTGAAAACAGACTGGTGGGCATAAAATCGAGGGAGGTTTATGAGGCGCCAGCGGCTGTAGTTCTGCTTAAAGCCCACCAGGCCTTGGAGGACTTGGTGCTGGCGAAGGAACAGCTCCGCTTCAAAGCAAAGGTGGCTGCTGAATATGCTGACCTTACCTATAACGGGCTATGGTTTACAGGTATGCGGCAGGACTTAGCTGCCTACGTGGGAAGCACGCAGAGATACGTCACCGGCACCGTAAGGGTGAAGCTCTTCAAAGGCAATTGCCAGATAGTGGGCAGAAAGTCGCCCTATTCCCTATATGATTACAGCTTGGCTACTTATGATAGAGGCGATGCCTTTGACCAGAGCGCCTCATCTGGCTTCATCCATATCTGGGGACTGCCGGTTAGAACTCAGGCAGAGGTACAACCTGCAAGACCGCCTAAATAATAGAAGCTTGAGAGGACCCAGTTTACAGTCCAAAAGTGGGAAAAACGGGATTCTATTTCAAAAGGCAGGAAGGCAGTCATTTAACACTCAGGCGAGACGAGCCATTTTGCCAGTTAGTTGTGCCTCTTCACAAGAACTTAGATAGAGGAGCATTACGAGCCCTCATTCGCCAAGCAGGATTATCAGTGAATGAATTCACTAAATTGCTGTAAAACCGTCAACCGAGCTAGACGGGATGGTCAAAGATAGGATGGATTACCAGCGCAGCAAAGAGGCTAATAAGGCGACACCAAATTACCTCGCCTCTATCTATTTGCTCAGCGACTGTATCACTAAGACATTCTGAGAAAGAAAGGATAACCTTTTGGTTAAGCAGCAACATATATTCTATGGGTGGTGGCTAGTTGTAGGACTATTTATCATAGGCATGCTTGGGCCTATAGGTAGATTCAGTATGACTGCCTTTATCCCTTTTATCATAAAGGATTTAGGCTGGTCACGAGCAACAATAGGCTTTGCCCAAAGTCTTACACTCTGGATGTATGCCATTTTTGTTCTCCTTTCTGGCTATATGGTTGACAAGATTGGCGGGCGGAAGACTTTCTTAATCGGTGGCATTACTACCCTTGCTGGTTGGATGCTGCTCTCCACTGTGAAATCGCCTTGGCAATTGTATTTATATTACGGGGTGCTCATGGCACTAGCAGTTAGCATGACCCATTACGTTCCTTCGCTATCAACAAGCCGCAAGTGGTTTAGAAAGCGAGCTGGATTAGTTGCTGGGGTTATTGCCAGTGCTTGGGCTGCCGGCAGTGCCATATTCATGCCAGTAATGACCGGGTTGGCTGATTCTCATGGTTGGCGTTACACTTCGCTAGTTTGTGGCATTTGTTTCAGCGTAGTCATTATACTGCTCGCCTTTTTCATTGTTCGAGATAGTCCGGAATCTATGGGATTGCATCCTGATGATGAGAACATGGCGCCATCCTCTGGCAACTTGGTAATAAAGGAGACATCCTGGACTGTAAAGGAGGCTATCAAGACATCGCAGCTCTGGTTGCTATTCACTGCTTATTCTGTATCGAGCATCGGCGTTAGTGGGGTCTTAGCTCATATCGTAATGTGGGGCGTGGATTTGGGTAGTCCTGAGGCAACTGCTGGTATTTTTGTGACAGCGTTTACTGCGCCATTCATAATTTCCACGGTAGGAGGTGGCTGGTTGGGCGACAGATATGGAAGGAAGCGATTGATGCTAATAGGCCTGACTCTTAGTGCTTTTGCAATGGTGTATGGGTGGCAAGTGGCACGTACTCAGGAAAGCTTAATGGCCTTCGCCATTTTTATAGCTTTAAGCCATGGTCTTCAAATTGCCCTCTATGTTCCATACCTCGGTGACCTTTTTGGCAGAGCCCACATAGGTTCACTTTTCAGCATTATCACCTTGGGATACGGCTTAATTGGAGGCAGCGGGCCTTTTATTTGGGGCAAGGTTTTTGACGTATTTGGTAATTATAATGTAGCATGCCTAATATGCGTGCCATGCTATGCCATCGCCGCCATAGCAATATTTCTTGTTCACCCTCTCGAGGCTGGAAGGAGTGGTTAAAATCATGAAGCACTTCCCTAATAATTTTCACAATAAAGTCGATAAATTAGCGCGGGATTACCTCGCCTCTATTCCCTTTGACCAGCGATTGTATCGCCAAGACATCGAGGGAAGCATTGTCCACGTCAAAATGCTGGCAAAGCAAGGGATCATAGCTAATAGCGATGCTGAGGTTATAATCAAAGGGCTTAGCTCTATCCGTGAGGAAATTGAGCAAGGAAAATTTCTGTTCAAACGTGAGCTTGAAGATATACACATGAATGTCGAAGCCCGACTGTTTGAAAAAATAGGTGATGTAGCTGGAAAGCTGCATACGGCCAGGTCTAGGAACGACCAGATAGCTTTGGATTTACGCCTGTTTGCCAAGGAGGAAATCTTGAGAACCATTGATAAAATAAAAGCCCTGCAAAGTTCGCTCGTGCAATTAGCCGAGGCAAATAAAGATGTCATCATGCCTGGCTATACCCACCTACAGCAGGCTCAGCCAGTTCTTGTGGCACATCACTTGCTGGCCTATTTCGAAATGTTTCAGCGAGATAGAGAGAGGTTCCATGATTGCTTTAAACGTGTTGATGTCTTGCCTTTGGGCAGCGGTGCCTTGGCTGGCGTTGCTCATGCCATAGACCGTGATTTCGTTGCCCGAGAACTGGGTTTCAGTAGAGTAAGCACCAATAGCCTCGATGCCGTTTCTGACAGAGACTTCGTAATAGAATTTGAA
This sequence comes from uncultured Dehalococcoidales bacterium, assembly GCA_964591975.1. GTDB lineage: Bacteria > Chloroflexota > Dehalococcoidia > GIF9 > AB-539-J10 > JAFGBN01. The sequence continues at coordinate 10,767 of CAZQBR010000002.1, read as the reverse complement.
ACAACAGCTGCCCTAACCATGATGCACCTTTCAAGGTTGGCTGAAGAGATTATCTTATGGTCATCCAGCGAGTTTGGCTTTATAGAAATTGGCGAAGCCTACACTACAGGCTCAAGTATTATGCCCCAGAAGAAAAATCCTGATGTGGCTGAACTGGCCAGAGGAAAAACCGGGCGAGTATACGGTAATCTCATGAGCATTTTAACTGCTATGAAATCTCTGCCATTGGCTTATAACCGCGATATGCAAGAGGATAAAGAAGGCCTTTTTGATACCGTGGACACACTGCACTCCACTTTGGGAGTATTCGCTGAGATGGTAAAAACAATCAGGGTCAATGCTAAGCGCATTCATGAGGCTATTAAAAAAGATTATATATTAGCTACTGATTTAGCCGACTATCTGGTGAAGAGGGGCATGCCATTTCGGGAAGCCCATGGCGTTGTAGCTAAGCTCAGCGAATATGCTATAAATAAAGGCAAGAGCTTCCACGAGCTTAGTTTGAGCGAGTACCATGATTTCTCCCCCCTCTTCGGTAAAGAGGTATATAATATAACCTTGGAATCATCCATAGCCGCCCGAAACGTTATCGGCGGCACCTCCCCACAACAGGTGGAAATAACATTAACCAGAGTAAGGAAGCTCATAGAGGGGTAGCCATGAGCAATAAGGTTAAGCTGGCGCCGTCGATTCTTTGTGCTGATTTTGCTCGCCTTGGGGAGCAAGTTGCCGAAGTCACCAAGGCAGGGGCTGATTATATTCACATAGATGTTATGGATGGGCATTTTGTGCCCAATATCACCATCGGAGCTCCGGTAGTGACTTCTCTCCGTGGCTGGACGCACCTGCCTTTGGATGCCCATTTGATGATAGAGCAACCAGACCGCTATATCTCCCAGTTTGCCAGTTCTGGCGCCAATATCATTACTGTGCATGTAGAAGCCTGCTCCCATCTCCATAGAACAATTCACTCGATAAAGGAACTGGGGATAAAGGCAGGGGTGGCTTTAAATCCAGCTACACCGCTAAGCTCGATAGAGGAGATCATCTCTCACGTTGACCTAGTTCTTATTATGAGCGTCAACCCTGGCTTTGGTGGACAAATTTTTATTCCAGAATCGCTGGAGAAAATAAGCCGCCTGCGCAGGATGCTGGATGACAAAAGATTAGCTATTGAACTCGAAGTTGATGGCGGCATCAATATTGACAATGCGCCTAGCATAGTCGAAGCTGGAGCTAATGTTCTGGCAGTTGGAAACAGCGTGTTTAAAGCCAAGGAAGGAATAAGCCAAGCGCTACAGAGAATGAGGAAGGCAATAAGCTAACCTAAATAAGATTTGGGGGGTTAACGAGCCGCTTTATATTGAGTACGAAGGCACCGAGTGCAAATATTGACTTTCCTTTTTTCTCCCTCTACGATAATTGTAGTTCGGTGGATGTTAGGCAACCAGCGTCGCTGGGTATGTCTTTTAGAGTGGCTTACGCTATGTCCAAATTGAACTCTCTTACCACAAATATCACACTTCACGGGTAGGTTTTAACCCCCTTTACTATAAATGATACCTCGGTTATCATAGTAATGCTATCACACTAATGCCGTGGTGGCAATTGTACTAAGGGAGGTGAAAAGGAAGTGGAGGTTGAATTGGTGGATGGGCAAATATTGAAAGACATGTTTGCCTCAGGAACTGCCTGGCTGGAGAAAAGCGCTCCTGATATCAATGCTATAAATGTTTTTCCAGTTCCCGATGGTGACACCGGAACCAACATGTTGCTTACCATGAAGTCCACCATGGAGGAGGCAAACCGAACTTCGAACAGCGATGTTTCTTCAGTAGCCAAATCAATGGCTTATGGCTCCCTAATGGGAGCCCGGGGTAATTCAGGGGTTATTCTGTCTCAATTCTGGCGCGGTTTGGCTAAAGGGCTAGAGGGCAGGACTTATTTTAATGGCAAAGACCTTGCCAAGGCACTGGCTGAAGGGTCACAAATTGCCTACGAAGGGATCGTCAACCCTGTAGAGGGGACAATCTTGACGGTAATTAAGGACGCTTCTAGGGCTGCTGAAACAGCATCTGAAAATGGTGATACTTTAGTTTCAGTAATAGAAGCTGCAGTAAAATCGGCTGAGGATTCAGTGGCTCGGACGCCTAGCTTACTGCCGGTATTAAGGGAGGCTGGGGTGGTAGATGCTGGTGGGCAGGGATTCTATGTTTTGCTCAATGGCGCCCTCCATTTTCTTAAGGGAGAGGCAGGAAAGATAGAATACTGGAAACCTTATATAGTGGCTGCCGAATCAGCATTGGCTCCTAAGACAACTCAGATGGCTACTAAGCTAGAGACACCTTATGGATATTGCACTAATTTTGTCCTAGAGGGGCAGAATCTCAATTTGAGCAAGATCACAAGAGACCTTAAGAAGAAGGGACAATCTCTAATAGTTACTGGTACTGACTCTCTGATGAGAGTTCATATTCACAGCTTTGAGCCTGGAGAAGTTATTCAGTATGCTACGAAGTTAGGCAAACTACACCAAATAGATATCAATAATATGGATGACCAATATGCCGAATTCATTAGAATGCAAAGGGAAAGAATGCCAGCGGGCGATATCGCCATAGTAACGGTTGCCTCTGGGGATGGTTTTTTTGAGGTATTTAATAGCCTAGGTAGCACAATTATTGTCCCTGGTGGTCAAACAATGAATCCCAGCGTTCGCGAGCTATTACAGGCTGTGGAATCAGCTCCCTCGGACAAGGTTATACTATTGCCTAACAACAAGAACATCATCCTCACAGCTTCTCAAATTCAGTCTTTAACTTCAAAGAAGGTGAAGGTAGTGCCTACTAATACTATCCCCCAAGGCATTGCGGCATTTCTCGCTTTCAGTTATGACACGAACCTAGAGGAAAATGCTCAAATTATGGAGGAGGCAATAACCCAAGTAAAGACCATAGAAATTACTAAAGCTGTGCGCAAGACGCAGCTTTATGGCTTAACAATAAAAAAGGGGCAATTTATTGCTGTCTTAAATGATGGGGATTTGATAGCTGGTGGCGATAAAATGCCGGATGTTATTTTTGAAGCCCTAAGGAGAGCAGAAACCGAAACCATGGAAATAGCAGCCATTTATTATGGTGCTGGGATTGAGATTAGTGAAGCTGAGGAGATAGCTCAAGAAGTCCGTAATAAATACCAAATTGAGGTTGAGGTGGTTTATGGTGGTCAACCCCACTATGATTATATAATTTCACTGGAATAGTTTTGAGGCAAAGAATAATGGTTAAGATTGTAACTGATAGCCTCTCCGATATTACTCCCCAACTGGCGCAGAAGCTTGGAATTACCCTAGTGCCATTGTTTGTCCAATTTGGCAATGAGTCTTACCGCGATAATGTTGACTTGAGCACAGAGGAATTCTACCACCTACTAGAAAAAAGCAAGACCATCCCGAGTACGTCAACTGTCACCCCTGATTTTTTTGCTGAGCTTTTTACCAAATTAGCTGAAGAGACAAACGAAATCCTAGCTATAATAGCTTCTCAGATGTTTAGCGGCACTTACGGGAGTGCACTTCAAGGTAAAGCTATGGTTACCAAGGATTGCCGCATTGAGGTTATTGATTCTCAAGTAGCAATAGGCGGACAGATGCTCTTAGTCATTTCAGCAACTCAGATGGCTGAATCAGGAGCTAACTTAGACCAAATCGTTGACTGGGTGAGGAGAGCGATTTCCCGAGTACATTTACGTATGAGCTTCGACACCTTGGACTATTTAAGAAAGGGTGGACGTATTGGCAAGGCACAAGCTTTCCTTGGTAGTTTGCTAAAGGTAAACCCAGTTTTAGGGATAAAGAATGGAAATACTTTTCCTTTTGCTCGACCTCGCAGCCGAGCTCAAGCAATGGACTTTCTAGTGAATTTTGTCAAAGGTTTTAACGATATCGAAGCTCTAGTTATTGAGGATGCTACTACCCCTGACGAATTAGAGATATTAGCTCAGCAACTTAAGGATGTAGTCCCTCCAGAGCATACCTACCGTTCCAAGGTAAGCCCAGTAGTAGGCACGCATGTTGGCCCTCATGTCCTAAGTGTTTCCGTCCTTGAAGCAGAATAGCTGCTTATGGTAGATGTTAGCTGCGAACGAAGTGAAACAATCTCAAAATGACAAGCATTGATTCGCTGCGGAATGTTCTTGAGCTAGAGTGTAAAAAAGCTTATACCAATAAAGCGGTAATCGGTGGGTTGGATAAATATCTTCACAATCAGGTAAAATCAATCAGACAAACTATAGCTAACCCACAGTTTTTAGCCAGTTTTGATGGACTCAACTTAGCTAATTCCGATTATAGCTCTCTTAGCGCTAATGAACGCAGGGGGTGGGTAACAAGCATTTTTGATTGGATAATCAGGTTAGAAGAGGTAGAGAGAAATACCCTCATCTCTCCTATCTCTTCAAGGGAAAGGAATAAGGATAGAGTGCCAGGAGTAGCTAAGTTGCACCCCCAAAAGCGAAGTCTTGAACGAAGCGAAGGAACTAGCAGAGGATTAGATTCGCCTATAACAGTTATCAGAGGCATTACGCCTAGTATAGCTACTAAATTGGCTAAGCTAAATGTGAGGACGATTCACGATTTACTTTATTTTTTCCCTCGAAGGTATGTTGATTACAGCCAGAGCAAACTTGTTGCTGAGCTTAAGGAAGGCGATGAACAAACTACCATAGCCACAATATGGCAAGCCAGAGTAGCTACCTTTGGTAACAAACGAGGCACAGAGGCAATCGTGGGCGATGAAACAGGAAACATTAGGGTAGTCTGGTTCAATCAACCTTATTTAGCTAGGAAATTTTCCACCAATGCTCAGCTAGTACTTAGTGGCACAGTAGGCGTATTCAAAGGGCAAAAGGTTTTTGAGTCCCCTGAGTGGGAACTGCTTGAAGATAAGGAGTTAATTCATGCTGGCCGCCTCGTTCCCATTTACCCCCTTACACAAGGCTTATATGCCCGACGAGTGAGGAAATGGACCAAGGAAGCCCTTGATGGCTGGGCATGGCAAGCAGATGATTTCTTACCCCCAGAGACAAGAGCTCGATGCCAACTATCAGGTCTCTTTGATGCCATCACACAAATTCACTATCCTGATAATCAAATAATGGCGGAGAAGGCAAGGGAAAGATTAGCCTTCGACGAGCTATTTCTTCTTCAGCTAGGCGTGTTAGCCAGGAAGCGAGATTGGCAAGAAAGCCAGCCGGGCAATGCCTTTGAGATAGACCAAGAGATTATTGATAGATTCTTACATTGCTTGCCCTTCTCTTTGACTCAGGCTCAAGAAAGGGTACTTCAGGAAATTTTAACCGATTTGAAACAAGCAAGAGCTATGTCTCGCCTTCTTCAGGGAGAGGTAGGTAGCGGCAAAACCGTGATTGCTATCTTAGCTCTACTAATAGCTGTGGCCAATGGCTATCAAGGAGCACTAATGGCACCCACTGAAGTTTTAGCTGAGCAACATTTCGACAATACTTGTGGCTATTTGTCTAAAGTTGGTGCCAACTCTCCTTCAAGTATGGGAAGATGCTTGGAAGGACCTCTTTCTTGCCGAGAAGAGCAGGCAGGCAATATTAGGTGCTGCCAGGGATTCCTTTCAAGACCGCTTGCCCTTGCTCTGCTCATCGGGAGCCTTAGCAATAGTGAAAAAGAGGATTTGCATCATAAAATCAAGGAAGGTAAAGTTGACATTGTTATTGGCACCCACGCCATCATTCAAAAGGAAGTGGAATTCAGTAAGTTAGGTCTGGCGGTGATAGATGAGCAACATCGCTTTGGCGTGTTACAACGCTCTGCATTACGCCAAAAAGGTTTTAACCCCCATGTAATGGTTATGACAGCTACACCTATTCCTCGGACTATGGCACTGACGCTTTATGGAGATCTCGACCTCTCCGTTATTGATGAGTTGCCTCCGGGGCGGCAGGTGGCGAAAACAAAATGCCTTGAAGCACAATATAGAGAGAAGGCTTATAACTTTCTCCGTCGCCAGGTTAGCACTGGCAAACAAGCTTTCATCATTTGCCCTTTAGTTGAAGAATCAGAATCACTCGAGGCAAAGGCTGCCACAACTGAGTACAAGTATCTATCCAGGGAAGTCTTCCCAGACCTAAGATTAGGATTACTCCATGGCCAAATGCATAGTGCTGAGAAGGAGGAGACAATGCGCCATTTCCGCGCCGGGCAGATTGATATCCTGGTGTCGACATCGGTGGTGGAGGTCGGCATTGACGTGCCTAAAGCCTCAACGATTCTCGTGGAAGGCGCTGACCACTTTGGCTTATCACAACTCCATCAATTTAGAGGGCGAGTAGGGCGAGATAAGGAACAAGGCTACTGTATACTTATCTCGGAAAAGCTTTCCCCTGAAGTGAAGAGCCGCCTTCAGCTAATGGAGAAAATCCACGATGGCTTCGCCCTTGCTGAAAAAGACTTAGAATTACGAGGGCCTGGGGAATTCTTTGGCACCCATCAAAGCGGTTTGCCTGACCTCAAAATAGCTAAGCTGTCCAATTTACGCCTTTTGGAGCTGGCTCGGCAAGAGGCAATAACTCTTTTTCACCACGACCCTGATTTGAAGAAGGCTGGACATCAACTCTTAAGTCAACAACTAAGCCAAGCATTGTCTAACTATGCTGAATGGAGTTAAAAAATGTCATTGCGAACTAAGCGAAGCAATCCCACGCTCAAGCAAAAACTAGCCAGATGTTTGCAACAAGCGGTGTTGGAAGCACAAAAACAAGGCACCCTTGTTTCTGCATCTTTGCCTGAAGTGGTTATAGAACATCCTCAGAATCCTGAATATGGAGATTTTGCCTCAGGGCTCCCTTTGAAGCTAGCTCGCTCTATGGGAATGCCTCCCATGGCTATAGCAGAGAAGGTGTCTGAGCATATATTACCCCCGCCTGAAATTGAGAAGGCTCTAATTGCTTCACCAGGATTCATCAACTTTACTTTGCGGGATGACTGGCTAAGCACGCAGGTGGGATTGATTTTGGATGCTGGTAAATCATACGGTGACATTGATCTTGGCAAAGGTAGTCGAGTTCAACTTGAATTTGTTAGTGTCAACCCCACTGGGCCTCTCCATGTAGGCCATGGACGCGGTGCCGTTTTAGGCAGCACCCTGGCCAATGTCCTCACAGCCGCTGGTTACTCTGTAGAAAAGGAATATTACATAAACGATATGGGTAATCAGATAGATAGTTTCGGCCGCTCTCTTCATGCTCGTTACCAAGAATGCCTGGGCAAGGAAATTGCTATGCCCTCCGATGGCTACCTCGGTAATTACATGATTGACCTGGCGAAGGAGATTATCCAGGAACAGGGTGATAAATTTTTACTTTCGCTACAAGAGGAGGCTGCTTCAGAGTTAGCCAAGATTGGATTGGCCAAGATAATGCAGGGAATTAAGGAAGACCTGAAGCTGCTAAATATTGATTTCGATGTTTGGTTTAGCGAAAAAAGCCTTTATCTTAGCGGCAAAGCCGCCCAAAAGAGAGGGGAGCATGAGGGGAAATCGGATAGTTCCGTTTTTTACGGCAACGCTGTATTTACCGGCACAGCCAGCAAAGCAATGGCATTATTAGAAAGCAGGGGCTATGTAGCTAAAAAGGAGAACGCCATTTGGTTTGAATCCAGCGCCTTGGGAGAGGATAAGGATAATGTTCTAGTGCGCAGCGATGGCACTCCCACTTATTTTGCCTCCGATATTGCCTATCATTACAACAAGTTTCTGGAGCGGAAATTCGACTCGGTGATTGATATTTGGGGAGCTGACCATCAGGGGCATGTTCCCCGAATGAAAGCAATGATGAAGGCCTTGGGGCAGGACCCCGAGCAACTCAAAGTAATTATCTGCCAGTTAGTTACTCTGCGGCGTGGGGAGGAAGTAGTCAGGGTGTCCAAGCGTAGCGGGGATATTATTACCCTGCGGGAGGTGGTGGATGAGGTAGGTTCAGATGCTTGCCTCTTCTCCTTCCTTTCTCGCTCCGCTGATAGCCAGATGGACTTCGATATGGAGTTAGCTAAGAAGCAATCAGCAGATAATCCCGTATATTATGTTCAATATGCCCACGCCCGGATTGCCAGCATTCTTCGCTTAGCTGAACAACGGGGGATAGATTATAGACAGGGCGACGTTTTCCTGCTCACATCTGAGCCAGAGCTGACTTTGATTCGGCGCCTAATCCTTTTGCCTGAGATAATAGAGCAGGTTGCCAACACACTGGAACCCCACCATCTGCCTTACTATGCCCAGGATTTGGCTACCGCCTTTCACAGCTTCTACAAGCAATGCCGGGTCGTTTCTCAGGATGAGCAACTAACTAAAGCCCGACTCAAGTTGGTCAGGGCAACTCAGATTGTCTTAGCCAAAGCCCTTTCCCTCATGGGTATGACAGCTCCAGAAAAGATGTGAGATATTTCCTAAAGACTATTGACAAATAGTACTAAGGTTCTTATGATTTAGAAGGGTGGTGGGGTGGTGGGGTTGTGGGATGGAAAAGAACACGGGTAAGAACTCAAAAAAGGGGGATGTGATGAAGAAGCAAAGAGTGGCTATCGGTGTTTTGCTGGCGGTGGTGCTCACCTTGTTCGCCTTTCCCTTGACAGCCAGTGCACAGAATACCTGGCATGTATCCAAATGGACAAAATATGAGGGCAATCCCGTCCTCAACCCTGGCTCACCAGGGGAATGGGATGATGTTCGGGTAGACAGCCCAGGTGTTCTCTATGATGGCGCAACCTATCATATGTGGTATAGTGGCTATGATGGCACAACCACTCGGATTGGCTATGCCAGCTCCACAGACGGCATAAGTTGGACTAAATATGATGACCCGACAACAACAGCCTCCCCTTATGCCGAGAGCGACCCCGTCCTCAACCCGGGCTCAGCAGGGGAATGGGATGATTTTGACGTATTCAGCCCAGATGTTCTCTATGATGGCGCAAACTATCATATGTGGTATACCGGTCATCACGGCGGCACAACCTACAGGATTGGCCACGCCACCAACAGCTACATAGACGCCGATTTTCTATCCATCCAGAATGCCATAGAATTCGCCGACCCAGGCGACACCATTCTGGTGCACCCGGGGAAGTATAACGAAAAACTGCTCATAAACAAGTCGCTGACCTTGCAGTCCACAGATGGTTGGCAGAATACTCATATCGACCCGGTGACGGACTCGATAATTCGGATACAAGGCCCGGTAGAAGTTACCGTGCAGGGTTTCGAGATAAGCGGCGGCTCCTGGGGGATACATGCGGGGTCTGCCGAGAAAAAGGTTAACATCCTGGATTGCTTCATCCACAGCAACGCTGCTGACGGCATATACGTGGCTGACGGGGGGACTCTGCTCAATATTGGGAGAAACATGATCTCCAACAACGGTGGGTGCGGAATAAAGATAAGTGAGGCCTGGAACACAGTGAATATTGTGGAAAACACTATTGGCGGCGTAGTGCTCACGTGGCCGGGGGAGCAGTTGATTCTGGTTGGGAATAGCGGCGATGGAATATGCATTGACGACATCCCAGCCGGGGCTGATGTTGCCATTGAGGAGAACGACATTGGTGGAAATGGCGATGATGGCATAGACTTTGCCCCTCCTGGCTCCAGTGTTGACGGTAATGTCAACATCAAGAACAACGTCATCGCGTGGGCGCTTGGTAAGGCGGATCCGCTGGGGCCGTTTATTAGGATCGGCAACGCGGATGACGGCATTCATATTGGTGAGGTAAGCGATACAGGCAGCATTACCATCGAGGATAACAAAATCTCGGAGAATAACGCTGAGGGCATAGATTTTGGGCAGGGGGCTGGCGCTATCTTTGGCGAGGTCGACATCAATAGCAACTTCATCGGCGGCTGGACCTACTATCCCGAAGGCTCAGGTACGCCCGTGCGCTACTACGGCAATGGGGGTGAGGGGATTTATATCTTTCAGGTAGGTGACACTGGCACAGTCAACATCGAGGGCAATAAGATTTCGGAAAACGCTCGGGTGGAGGAGGACACTGGGATACGCATCCAAGGTATCTATGGAGCGGTCACCGTGGCTGGCAACGACATCGGCGCCTGGGAGGATGGGCACGGCGAACCCTATCTAGGCAACGAGGGGCAAGGGGTATTTGTTGTAGACGTATTCTCGGAAGGAGAATTGACCATAGGTCCCGATAATTCCATTGAGGAGAACACAGGCCATGGTATTGATGTGGCCTACGGAGCGCTGGACGCCACCATCGAAATTCATCACAACTTTCTCAACGACAATGACCCTGTAGCGTGCGGCTGCGGTATAAAGCTAGGCTCCGGTGGAGTCTATGGTGCTATCGTGAGCGATAACATTATCACCAAGCACCATGAAGGGATACGCCTGGCTGAGAATTCGCAAAAGAATACTGTCCAGTACAACGAGATAAGTGATAATGACCATGGCATCTGGGTCGCGGGCAATGATAACCAGATCTTGGGCAACGACATCCTGAACAACACGATGCTGAATTCAGGCATCCATCTCACCGACACTGCTGAAGGGAATATCATCCAATGCAATAACATTGTGGGCAACGGTCCCGATGGCATCTGTAACGAAAATGATACTGCAGTGGTCGATGCTACCTACAATTGGTGGGGCGCTGCCAGCGGACCACAGCATACTCCGGTTCTTCCCTGTACGGATTGCAAACCGCCAAGCGAGGGAGGCTGGAAC
>CAZQBR010000001.1:20205-29363 GCA_964591975.1 uncultured Dehalococcoidales bacterium | reverse complement strand
ACTATGCTGCAGCTAATTTCGAATTCGCTGAATAGAGCAAAATGCCTAATTGTGCACAATATGACAAATTGTCTAGTCTGCAACCTCTCCTGTTTAATCCATGCTATTATACTTGCCAAACTTACATGTGGGCTTTGGATAAGAAATAAGTAGCCGCTGTAAAGCTGGAATTAGCTGTTTTTCTCGAATAGAAATTCAAGGAACTTCTAATGCGGGCTACCACTAATGTGTTCCTATATGCTAAACTTTGAGAACACTCAAATGGCAAAGCGTGTTTTTTCTGGCTTCCGCCCCACAGGCAAGCAGCATATCGGGAATTATTTAGGAACCATTCAGAATTGTGTTTCCCTTCAGGCTGATTATGATTGCATTTACTGCGTGGTGGATATTCATGCTCTTACTACTCTTGAAAGTACAGAAACGCTTCAGGAAGATATTTACGAGATGGTTCTTGATTGGCTGGCGGCTGGCATTGACCCTCAGAAGAGCATTCTCTTCGTCCAGTCTCATGTTCCTCAAGTGGAGGAGCTTCATACTTTGTTCAGCATGCTGACTCCTTTAAGTTGGTTATTGCGTGTTCCCACGTTTAAGGAGAAAGTAAAGATGCAGCCACAAAATGTCAATTATGGACTGGTGGGTTATCCCGTTCTTATGACAGCGGATATCGCTCTTTATAAAGGAGAGGTTGTTCCTGTAGGTGAGGATCAGCTTCCCCATCTTGAACTAGCTCGGGAAATAGTACGGCGCTTTAACTCCCTTTATGGATTTGTGTTTCCTGAACCACAAGCGAAACTCACTTCTTTTCCTTTAGTTGCAGGCTTGGACGGAGTGCAGAAGATGAGCAAGAGCTACAATAATTATATTGAAATAGCAGCCTCCCCCGAAGAAATCATGGCGCGAGTGATGACTGGGTTTACAGACCCAGAACGGCGGTACCGCTCCGACCCGGGGCATCCTGAGGCGTGTAACATTTTTGCGCTCCACAAATTTTTCACTTCTGCTCGAGTAGAGGAGATTGCTTCAGAATGTCGTCATGCTAGCATTGGCTGTGTTGATTGCAAAAAGATTTTGGCTCGAAGCATTAGCTCGGCACTTGAACCTTTTCGGGAGAAGCGAGCTGTTTTCATAGCTAAACCTAATTATGTCACTGAGGTTCTTGCTGAAGGGGCCAACCGAGCTCAAGCTATAGCCGAGGAGACCATCAAGGAAGCCAAGGAGAAAATGAATCTCCCTCGACGTGTTAATTTGGAGGACATTCGTGAGTGACTCGCTCCTTTAGTGCTTTTCGGGAGGCTGAGCCATAAGCCTTCTATAATACGACGAGGAGAGGTAAATGGCAGCTAGGGGGTTGTGCCCAAATACTCTATCCTTGGCTGCAAGTACAGTTATTGGAACCTTACAATACCTGATAAATAAGGTGTCATGCCCAACGCATAGCCCCAAAAGGATAGCTAAATCTACATTCTCCGAATTCATGATTTCCGCCTGGGTGATAGGACTGCACATAGACTCATAGTATATATGACCTTCAGGCCCCCCTATCGTCTCTTCCTTCTTGAGACCTATCATCTCTTTGTTAAATCTACCTGCCTTACAGCAAACAGATACTACTTGGAAACCGTGGTTTTCTAATATCCTGTCCAAAATTCTGGCTTCGTTCCCTAGGCCCACACAAAAAGCAATACCTAACTTATGATAGCCCATTTTGTGAGCGAATTGGATCGTCTCCTCCACCCTGGGAATTTTGGTTCTAAGTCCTAATCTATCTCCGATTCCTGTCGGGATCCATTCATAGCACTCTGCCTCTTGTATCGAGGCGAGGCGAGCAAGTTCTTTGACATCCTTCTGTTCATACTTAGCTACAGCTTTTTCAATTACATCGGGATTAAGCCGCATAGGGCAGAAAGGCGGTGCCTCTTCTATAGGAGGTAGCTCTGTACCGATTTTACTGGAAGGGTCACAAATCCTTCTAGTACACTTAGCACACATGGGATATTCTTTCTCCATCATCCTTCCCCTTTAGCGGTTCTTTTTGATGAATCTACCCATTCTGCTGAGAGCTTCTTCGATGTTAGCTAGAGAAGTAGCATAACAGCAACGAATAAAACCCTCACCGTGTTCCCCGAAGGCAGAGCCAGGCACTACAGCAACTTTCTCCTCTACTAACAGTTTTTCAGCAAACTCTTCTGAAGTCATTCCAGTAGCTTTTATTGAAGGGAAAGCATAGAAGGCACCTTTGGGTTCGAAGCAAGATAGGCCGATTTCATTCAATCTTTTGACTATGATTCGACGACGCCCATCATATTCTTGAACCATCCTCTGGATCTCATTTTCACCATTTTTCAGCGCCTCAATAGCTGCCATTTGGGCTATTGTGGGAGCACTGAGCATGGTATATTGATGAATCTTGGTCGCGGCTCCGATAAGTTGTTGATTGCCTGCTATATAACCAATACGCCAGCCGGTCATAGCGTAGGATTTGGAAAATCCACCAAGCAAGATAGTTTGCTCCTTCATTCCAGGCAGGCTGGCGAAGCAGGTATGGTCTGTACCATAAACCAGACGGGCATAAATCTCGTCGGATATTACTAATAAGTTGTATTTTCGGGCTAATTTGGCAACTTCACTTAGCTCTTCCTTAGTCATGACTGCTCCGGTGGGATTCGCTGGATAGCCAATTAAAATAACTTTAGTCTGTTTCGTAATCTGAGTTTCTATATCTCTAGCCTTGATAACGAAGTTATTCTCTTCACAGGTGGGAATTGAGATTGGTGTGCCACCAGCTAGGATGATATCTGAAGGATAAGCAACATAGCATGGATCCGGAATAATGACCTCATCGCCTGGATTGAGGATGGCTCTCAAAGCGAGGTCGAGCCCTTCACTAACACCGACAGTGATAAGAATCTCAGATTCAGGACGGTAAACGAGCCCATAGTGAAGCTCTAAGTATTTGGCTAATCTTTGGCGTAATTCGGGTAAGCCGTGGTTTGAGGTATACATAGTATAGCCTTTTTCCAATGAATATCTAGCTGCTTCTCTTATATGCCACGGGGTGACAAAATCAGGTTCGCCTACACCAAGGGAAATGACTCCTTCTACGGAGGAGAGTAGGTCAAAAAATTTCCTGATGCCCGATGGCGGAATGGCATTTACCTTTCGAGAAACAAGGCTATCGAAAGTTTTAACTGAAGTAGAATGTATCTCTGTCATGCTACGGTGTGATGGGCAATCGCTTAATTTGCTCAATGAGCTCTAGGATTTCCCCGCTATCCTTATATCGCTTGAGAAGAAAGTGAGTGACAGTACTTTGCACCTTATCTAAGGGGGCTAGCTTTTCCGTCACGAAGCTGGAAACTTCCTGCATGTTTTTACCTTTCACCAATATAGCAAGGTCATAGGTGCCTGAAACTAGATAAGCAGTGTATACCTGGGGAAATTGGTAAATGTGCTCAGCAATAGCATCGAAGCCAACATCTTGTTGGGGCGTTACTCTAACTTCAATCAAAGCCCATACCTCCTTTTCCCCCAACTTAGACCAGTCTACAATAGTTTTATATTTCAAAATACTTTTGTCTTTTTCAGCTTTTTTGATTATTCTTTCTACCTCATCAACAGGCACACCCACCATGGTGGAAATCTGTTCCGGTGTTGCTCGGGCATTCTCCTCCAGAATTTCAAGAATCTGTTTCATATTCCTCCTGAGCTACCTTTCACTAGCTGACCACTGGCCAATTGCCTCATTGTAGCATAACTCGAATAGTTTACCTTGTTCAGTGATAATTTTAAATAGTCTTTTGCTTGGCTCTCGCCAGGCATTTTCTATTTCTTTTATTTTAATTTCTTCCCCTTGCCAGGTGAAAGATCGTGGCTCCTGGGCGTAGGTATAACTTGAATAACATTTCACCTCTAATATCATAATGGAGGCTTCCTCTTATGCCAGTCAGTGGCTTGCTCATAGGCAAAGGCAATGCGCAACAGTGTTTCCTCACTGAAGGGCTTACCCATAATCTGCATGCCTATGGGTAAATTGTCGGCAAAACCAGCGGGGATGGAAATCGCTGGGATTCCAGCTATATTTATGGGCAAAGTGCATACGTCGCTCAGATACATTTGTAGTGGGTCGTCCAACTTCTCGCCGATTTTAAAAGCCGCAGTTGGCGATGTCGGGGTAACCAAAGCATCATATTTTTTGAAGGCTTGGTCAAATTCCTGCTTTATTAGAGTACGTACCTTCTGTGCTTTAAGATAGTAAGCGTCGTAATAACCGGCGGACAAAGCATAAGTCCCCAGCATTATGCGTCTTTTGACCTCGGGACCGAAACCAAATTGTCGTGTTTTTTCTGTTGCCTCTATTACATTGTTGGCATTCTGTTCACGGAAGCCATATTTCACTCCATCGTAGCGGGCCAGGTTGGCTGAAGCTTCAGATGGCGCAAGTATGTAGTAGGCGGCCAAAGCATACTTGGTATGGGGCAATGAGGCCTCCCAGTCTATTTCTGCACCTAGCTCGCCTAACTTTTCAATGGCTATCTCTAAAGCTACTCTTACTTCATTTTGCATGCCCTCTACAAAGTATTCCCTGGGGATGCCTATACGTAGCCCTTTGAGGTCAGGAACCAGTGGAAGGGTATAATTTGGTATGGGATAGGGGACTGAAGTCGAATCTCTGGGATCATATCCTGCGATAGCATTCATTACTAAGGCACAGTCAGTGACATCCTTAGTTAGCGATCCAATCTGGTCCAGAGAACTGGCAAAGGCAACCAAGCCAAAGCGACTCACCCGGCCATAAGTTGGCTTAAGGCCTACCACGTTACAAAATCCTGCTGGTTGTCGGATGCTTCCCCCAGTGTCGGAGCCGAGGGCATAGATAACTTCGTCAGCAGCCACGGCAGCAGCTGAGCCGCCACTGCTACCTCCAGGGACACGGCTCAAATCCCAGGGATTATAAGTAGGGAAGAAGGCAGAATGCTCTGTGGAAGAGCCCATAGCAAACTCATCCATATTCGTTTTTCCTATTATTACTGCCTTTTGTGCCTTCAATTTCTGTATCACAGTGGCATCGTAGGGAGGAATGAAGTTCTCCAGCATCTTTGAACTGCAGGTGGTTCGAATCCCTTTGGTACAAATAACATCCTTAATTAAGGTGGGTATGCCTGTCAAAGGGGCGATATCGCCACTGGCTATGCGATTATCAGCCTCCTTTGCTTCCTTTAAAGCGATATCCTCTGTGACAGTGACGCAAGCATGGACTTTCTTTTCTATCTCATCAATGCGCTTCAATGCGGATTTCGTCAGTTCGACTGAGGAGACCTTCCTTTGCTTGAGGAGTTCATGTGCCTCATGGATAGTTAACTGGTGTAATTTGTTTACCTGCATTCTTAAAACCTTTCTTTGACGCTGCGACGCTTAATGATCTTGTGCCAGTCACCAGTAGTTTTCATATGCATCTCTTTAAGTCTGGGGAGATAGTTTATGCCCACGAATATTGGCAGCCCTATGGAAAAATAAAATAAAGGCATAGAGTGATAGATTAGTCGGGCAGTAAAGGGGAAAAGAATGAAAGCTATGCTATAACAAAAGGTGAAATTGCGAGTGATAATCAAAGCTATTAAGGCAATGGCAATAAAAAAGGGAGTTGCTTGGGGCATTAGAAAGAGGAGAATACCCAAAGTAGTAGCGCCTCCTTTACCTCCACGAAATTTAAGGAAAACGGGAAAGGCATGGCCTAATACAGCCGCTAGAGCAGTGATACCGGTGATAAGATCAAATGGTGACAGTGTAGGGATACCTAGTAGGCATCGTACTAGCAGAATTGCCCCTATACCCTTGCCTACATCAATTAGGAGTACTAAAATTGCTGCTACTAGCCCCACTTCGTAATAGATATTCAGTGTCCCCATGTTTTTGCTTCCCACAGTACGAATATCTATCCCCTTTCTGAGGCGACCAGCAATATAGGCTGCAGGGATGGAGCCAAGTAGATAACCACAAACTAGGGCAATGAAAATATTAACCATTTGGCAAGCACATCTATTCTAGTATTGCTTGTACCTTGAAGCGATTATCCTCTTCATCAGGCGCGTTAGCTAGAACCTCGGTTTGAGGATATGACTTAGCTACCTCGTCTTCACGGAAAGCGTTTTTCAAGGGGATGGTTTGAGTTGCTGGTGGCACATCCACTGTATCCACTTCCCTAAGTATCTCAAAGTTCCCCAGGATATCGGATAGCTGGATACTAAATTTTCCAATTTCAGCTTCGCTTAAGCCCAAACGAGCTAGCCAGGCTATGTGCTTCACTTGCGTATGACTCAATTTCATATCACCTATCATTATAACATCGGAATTAGTGCCATAACAGTATCTGCTTAACAAAGCTCAGCAGCGGTTTCGAGTTATGCCAAAAAGCAATTATTAACCTCAAGAAACCAGGCTCGGGCCATAAATGCAGAACATTGGAATGTAATTTGTTACGCTATTGAGAATTAGACAAATCCCAACAAACTCACTACAATATCAAAAATGCTCACCTTAGCTTATGGTAATGGGGAGGAAACTGTTAAACGAGGTGATGACCATGAGTATCCAAAAATAAAGCAAAGGTTCCAAAGAATCAAAGAATCGAGATAGGAGGGAAGAAACAATGAGAACTTCAGCAGAATACCGTGCAGATATGAAAAAGATGAAGCCCAATCTTTATATAGGAGGCGAGAAAGTAGGCAGGGATGATCCCAGGATTCAGCCAGGCGTAAACGTTATGAGCGTTACTTTTGACCTGGCGCAGGATCCGAACTGGGAGGGCTTAATAACCGCAACATCCTCCCTAACCCATAAAAAGATTAATAGGTTTAACCATCTCCCTCAAAATCCATATGATTTGATGCAGAAGCAGAAGATGATTCGTTTAGCCACTCAAAGAGTTGGTGGTTGCATACAAAGATGCATGGGGCACGATGCCATAAATGCTCTTTCCATTTGCACTAAAGAGACAGATGATAAGTATGGAACAGAATATCATCGCAGGTTTATGGATTTTTTAAGGAATTATCAAGAAAAGGATTTAACTGCTGCTTGTGCTCAGACAGATATGAAGGGGGATAGAACCAAAAGGCCTTCTGAGCAACTAGACCCCGATGCATATGTTCATATAGTCGATGTAAGGGATGACGGGATTGTAGTTAGGGGGGCAAAAATCTCCATAACAATTCCGGCGTATGCCGATGAGATAATAGTGATTCCAACGCGTGCTTTGAAAGAAGAAGATAAGGATTATGCCGTGGCATTTGCGATTCCGGCGGATTGGGAGCGTGTGAGGTTGATTACTCGCCCAGTTTGGGTGAGAGACAGGGACGTGATTAAGGCACCTTTCACTGAATACGGCGTTTCTGACTCTATTATAATTTTTGATGATACATTTATCCCTAAAGAAAGAGTATTTATGTGTAAAGAATGGGACTTTGCTAGAAGGCTTGCCTTACTTTTTGCTGATTCACATAGGCATAGTTATTCCGGGTGCAAACCTGCGATATCCGATATATTATGTGGCGTGACAGCTCTAGTTGCAGAGGCGAACAATATTGCAAAAGTTGACCATGTAAGGCAAAAATTATCCGAATTTGCTGGTGGCGGAGAACTGGCATATGCCGCTGGAGTAGCAAGTGCTATCTATGGAGAGAAGACATCATCAGGCACCTTCTTTCCCAATGCTATATATGCCAACGTAGGAAGAAGACTCATGGGGGAAAATATCTATCACGAATTCAACATACTAACTGAGATAGCTGGTGGACTATCAGTGACCTTGCCTTTTGAAGGCGACTTCTATGGCGAAGAAACCAAAAAAGACCTAGAAAAGTATATCGTGAGAAATCCTAAAATTTCTCCTGAAGATTCACATCGCATCTGGAGATTAGTGGAGAATGTGGGTGCTTCACCTATGGGTGATTGGTACAAAATCGCTGGGGTTCATGGCGGTGGTTCTCCAATCATGGAAACAATTACATTGAACATCGAATATGATTACGAATCAAAGAGAAATATAGCAAAATATCTCGCTGGCATTAATAAGGAATTAGATCAGTCAAAAGACTTAGGGATAAAACCTACTTTTGGAGGTAGCTTGCTAGAAGAAGATACTCCATTGGAGAAATGAGACACTTGGAATCTCAAGAAGCGGGTAAATATCTTGTTGGAGCATTGCTGCAAGAAGCTCATTGAGAAGGGAGAGTTTTGTGAGTGAACGAAGGGAGCCATTTTTAGACAAGTTCCGCCTTCAGGGAAAGATAGCCTTAGTTACTGGAGCAAGCCGAGGTATTGGTCGGGCCATTGCCTTGAGCCTAGCGGAGGCAGGCGCTGATGTAGTGCTTGCTAGTCGCAAGCTGCCAGATTTGGAAGCCGTGGCTCAGGAAATAACTCGTATGGGAGGGAAATCTTTGGCTGTGCCAACAAATATCCGTCATCTCCCAGAAATAGATAACCTAGTTAAAAAAGCAGTGGATGAATTTCACCATATTGACATTCTGGTGAATAATGCCGGAGGGAATCCAGTATTCGGTTCAGTATTCAATATCAATGAGAAAGCCTGGGATGTAACCATGGGATTAAATTTGAAGGGATATTTTTTCTTAGGCCAGGCAGTGGGCAAGGTGATGCGAGACAAGAATGCTGGGAGCATTATCAACATCGCCTCGGAAGCTGGAATTAGGCCAAGCCTTGGGTTAGGCGTTTATTCCATGAGTAAAGCAGGCGTTATTATGCTTACGCAGGTGCTTGCTCAGGAATGGGGACAATATAATATCAGGGTAAATACAATTGCTCCGGGACTTGTGAAAACCCGTTTTTCCGAAGCCTTATGGAGCAATCCTACAATTCGTAGAGGGTTTGAGGATAGTACAGCTTTGGGACGTATAACTGAGCCTGAGGAAGTTGCTAATGCAGTTCTATTTCTGGCATCAGAGGCTTCAAGCTATATAACGGGGCAAACAATTGTCTTAGACGGTGGTCATTTTGCCTCTGTTAGGACTTTATTATCGACGATTACCTCAAAAGAAGATTCTTCTGCCTAAATGAACATTGCCTTGTGGTTCTTCTGTGCACAGGCCTCTTCAACCCTATTGAGTGAATAGAAAGCATTATCCCAAAGCGCTGTAAACCTT
>CAZQBR010000001.1:0-20105 GCA_964591975.1 uncultured Dehalococcoidales bacterium | reverse complement strand
TAAACCTTTCGTATCTGCCCTACTTATACTTTACGGATTCCCCAAGACAAGATAGAGGCAACTGCTAACGATAACACTGAGAGATTACTTAAGATCAAAGTATTATATGTTGGGGGGGTGGAGTGACCTCCACTGACAGATATTTAGCCAAGCGAGCATGAGGCATATCCACATGAGATAGAGATACATGCAGTGGGAACTCCTTCTCAATTGGGTTAGCTTGAACAAACTTAATGCTTGGATAAAATGCTGAGGCGACCTTCAGCATACCTTGACAAGAGAAAAGGTAATGCCTAAGGGAGTTAGCCACCATTATTTAGGACTAGAGACGATACTATCTGTCCGAAGTTCCTATCTGCTAAGTCTCGACAACGTCGGCAGCCTGGCTGGCCTTGATTTGCAGATTAACCCAGAGTAAAATGGAGTGTGAATAATTGTCCCCTATTCCACTACAATTCAGGAATGATGGCGCTTTAGAGCAAACTAGAGCGGGCATAGAGCAAGTTAAAAGAAACCAAGAGCTTATCTGGTATGCTTTAGCTGAGGAGGTTTATAAATGAATTCCAAATTTAACAATGATTTTGAGTTACGAGAGGCTGACAGGGTAGAGATTACAACGATCATGGATAATTATACCGATCGCCTTCTTCCAAGTACTGGAGTGGCTAAAAGAGCACCTTTGGCTGTAGGTGAGCAACTAACTCCCCAAACGCCGTTGGCAGAGCACGGTTTATCTTTACTCATAAAAGTATTTAGGGGCTCAGAGGAATACACCGTACTCTTCGATGCTGGATGGTCAGATATAGGTGTTCCTTTCAACATGAGACTATTCGGAATAGATGTGAATAAAATAGAAGCTATTGTACTCAGTCACGGCCACATGGATCATTTTGGAGCTCTTATAGAGGTCTTAAAGGTTAAGAAGGATATTCCATTAATTCTTCATCCAGATGCGTTTACGGCTCCTCGAGGTCGTAAGGCGCCAGATGGAAGGATGGTCAAATTTCCTACTTTAGATGAACAATCTCTAATAGAAGCAGGCGCAGATTTGGTGAAGACTAAATCTCCGTATTTGTTGGCTAAGGGCTTATTAGCTTCCACCGGAGAAATTAAGAGAGTTACTGATTTTGAGAAGGGGATGCCTAGCGCTTGCCTTGAACGAAATGGGAAAATTGAATATGACCCAATTTTAGATGATCAAGGAGCTGTTATTCATGTTAAGGGAAAGGGGTTAGTTGTAATTTCAGGCTGTAGCCATGCCGGTATTATCAACACAATCTATTATGCTCAAAACATTACCAAAATTGACAAGGTCTATGCTATTTTGGGAGGGTTCCATTTAAGCGGACTGGTATTTGAGCCCATAATTGGTAGAACGATAAACGAACTTAAGAAGATTGCTCCAAAAGTCATCGTGCCAATGCATTGTACGGGCTGGAAAGCTATTAACGAGATTGCTAAGGAGATGCCACACCAATTTCTGCTTAACAGTGTAGGAACGAAGTTCCTTCTTTGAGCTAGAAACCGCTACTCTCTATGGATGAACGTTACGGGTAGAATTTCCATTCCTGTAACGAGTTTTTCAACTATTCGGTAAATATGTTCCGGCGTGCATTCATCAAGGTCATAGCCTTTGCGGATATTACCTACATCATAAAAATAAGAATACAATTGAAAATAGGTCTGTGTAGAATGTGGATGCATTAGCTAGCCCGAAACCTCTAGATTCCTACAAAGGCCTTGCCGAGCTTCAAATAGGCGGAAGTGCCTTATCGCGAAGCCGATGCTAAAGATTGTTTACCTTGCCATCTTGAGCGATGGTGAAAGGCCTAAATTTGCTGTGGAGCGTGTCCTGAGCACCATGAGGGTCTTAACTTTTCTCAAAATGCCAGGTAGTGTTGCTAAATGACCTTAGTGCTAGGGATTCATTGCTGCTGCTCGCTAATATGTATCAGGCATGCTCCCATCGGGTTTACCTTTTCCTGGCTTTAGGGGGATTAACCATATCCTTTGCTGGCTCACTGATGTGGCCCCAGTCTGTTGATTTCGGTCGATACAGAGATGTAAAATATGCCGATTCCCCCTGAATTCAGGGTGGCAATTTAAGAAATTCAAGAGGCGATATCATGAATAAAGAAGAGAGAGCTTCCTTTGCCACATTAACTCCACTACAGTTTCTCAAACGCAGCGCTTATGTGTTTCCCGAAAGAGAAGCTGTGGTTTACAGGGATAAGCGCTATACCTATAGGCAGTTTTATGAGCGCGTAATGCGGATGGCAAATGGGCTAAAAACTTTGGGTATCGGAAGAGGAGACAAGATAGCTTTTATCTCGCCGAACCTGCCCCCGCTGCTTGAAGCACATTTTGGGATTCCCTGGCTTGGGGCAAGTCTCGTAGCTATAAACACTAGGCTATCACCAAGTGAGGTCTGTTATATAATAAATCATTCTGAGTCCAAGGTGCTCTTCTTAGATACCGGATTGGCCCACACTATAGAAGCGATAAAAAATGAGCTGAAAGGCGTGAAGACTTTTATAAACATCGTAGACATTCAAAAGGAGAAAGGCATCAAAGGACTGGAATACGAGGCCTTTCTTTCTGAAAGCTCTCCTTCCGATCTTGGGATAGCAGTAGAAGATGAGAATGAAGTTATAGCTATAGATTATACAAGTGGTACAACAGGGCTACCCAAAGGAGTTATGTATCAACACAGGGGAGCATTTCTCAATGCTCTTGGTGAGGCACTAGAGGGAGATATGGATTCTGACTCAGCGTACCTTTGGACGCTTCCTATGTTCCACTGCAATGGTTGGTGTTTCACCTGGGGAGTTACCTCTGTAGGAGGGAAACACGTCTGTTTAAGGAAGATAGACGCTGCAAGGATTGTCGAGCTAATACAGAGGGAGCGTATAACTCATATGTGTGGTGCTCCTATAGTCTATCTTGCACTCTCTCAGTATATGATGGACAACAATATTAAGTTTCCATGGAAGGTAAACTGCTTTATCGCAGGCGCCCCACCTTCACCCACAATTATAGATGGCATAGAATCACTGGGCGGTAATATCATTCATGTATATGGATTAACAGAGACCTACGGACCTCATAGTATCTGCGAGTGGCATTCTGAGTGGAATTCACTATCCAAGGAAGAAAGAGCACATCTGAAGGCCAGGCAGGGAGTTGCATATTCTACCGCCTTCGAGATGAAGGTAGTGGATGATAACATGGATGAAGTCCTGCATGATGGTCAAACGCTTGGAGAAATAGTGATGCGAGGAAATAACGTGATGATGGGCTATTATAAGGAGAAGGATAAGACTGACGAGGCCTTCAGGGGAGGTTGGTTCCACAGCGGTGATTTGGCAGTGGTATATCCAGATGGATATCTAGAAATAAAGGATAGGAAGAAAGATATAATCATAAGTGGTGGAGAGAATATATCTACTGTGGAGATAGAGAATGTAATATATCAACATCCCGACGTTCTGGAGGTTGCAGTTATTGCTGTGCCTGATGAGATGTGGGGGGAGGTGCCCAAGGCCATTGTGAATCTTAAACCGGGGAAAAATCTTGCCAAAGACGAAATTATTAACTTTTGTCGGGAGAGGCTAACCAGATTTAAGGTGCCGAAAAAGCTAGAATTTAACAAACTCCCCAAAACATCTACTGGAAAGATTATGAAACACGTATTGCGGGAGAAGGAATTGGCAGAGCATGAGAGAAGAGTGCATTGATACCTGTGAGAGATTGAAAAAGGGCATTAGCCAAGCCTGGCTGCCAGCTAATATGGAGAGAGCGTAGTCTAACCTTTCCCTTCGTAGAAGGCCAACTGAAACTACAGTGAGCTATTCCTGAGCATCTGTTTTCTTCCTGGTTTCCAGAACCTTTTCTTTGATATTCTTTTGAAGGTCTTACAGAGATGCAAAATATGACCTCTTAGACTTGGAAATGGTATCTCACGTGTAACCAAGTATGCATTTAAAGACCATTTTCTCGCATCCTCTCCACTCAAGGTGTAAATTTCTCTATGGGAAATATCTGTAGCTGATGCTCCTGTCTAGCTTTTTGCCATCTCCCTTCACTAGCCAGTTTTCAAACAATTCCTTAAAAATCTGGTAATGTCCCCATGGTACAAAAACCAACGTTTGTTGACACTCCACTCTAATGAGAAATATAATGTTGTCTCTGTGATATGAAAATTGCCGTTAGCGGAAAAGGAGGGACGGGCAAGACCATGTTAGTGTCCTTCCTTTCTATTATATTCGCTAAAGCTGGCTATTCTGTTATTGCAATAGATGCCGACCCAAATGTCAACCTAGCAGATACCTTTGGCTTTCCCAATTCCGAGAAGATAATACCTATATCTAAAATGGACGACCTTATTGAGGAAAGAACAGGGGCAAGGCCTGGTCAAATGGCACCCTATTTCAAATTAAATCCCAAAGTTGACGATTTGCCAGATAAGTGCTCTCTAAAATATGGTGGAATTAGGATAATGGTCATGGGACCGATTAAGGCAGCTGGCAGCGGCTGTTATTGCCCCGAAGGCGCTTTACTTGAAGCCTTAGTTGCACATTTGCTACTTAAGGTAGATGAAATGGTTATTTTAGACATGGAGGCTGGGATAGAGCATTTAACGCGAGGAACTGCGAAGGGAGTGGATAAGCTAATTATAGTAGTAGAACCAACTAGAAAAAGCGTTCTAACAGGCTATAGAGTAAGAGATTTGGCCCTAGAGATAGGTTTGCAGAATATTGGAGTGGTGGGCAATAAGATTCGGAACGGGAAAGAAAAGGATTTCCTTATTTCCAACATGGCAGGCTTTGAATTCCTTGGGTTTATTCCTTATGACGAAGGCATAGCAGAGGCTGAGATTACCGGTTTACCCCTCATTGATTCCAGCGAAAAAGTTATGAGCGAAGTAAAAAACATTGCTGCCCGACTTAGTAATTGATGAGGCAGAAATTATTGGTGAGTCAATAATTTAAAAAATAAAGGAGGTGAGTATTATGGCCTACGATGCAACAAAAATGAAGGACTGGCAGATTTCAGAAGCGGCTGAAGAAAAGATGCCAACCCCCGACGAGTGGCGGGAAAGACTAAACTTGCAAAAGGACGAGATTATTCCTTTCGGGAGACTATGCCGACTTGATTTCATGAA
Source organism: uncultured Dehalococcoidales bacterium (assembly GCA_964591975.1). Taxonomy (GTDB): domain Bacteria; phylum Chloroflexota; class Dehalococcoidia; order GIF9; family AB-539-J10; genus JAFGBN01. The sequence continues at coordinate 14,941 of CAZQBR010000001.1, read as the reverse complement.
GATAATTGAGCGTCTCAAGGACAGACCGGATGGCAAGTACATTGAGGTGACCGCCATAACCCCCACACCATTAGGGGAAGGGAAAACGACGACTCTGATGGGCATCCTGGAAGGCATGGGCAAGCGAGGTCTGAATGTGGGCGGTGCCATTCGCCAGCCCTCGGGTGGCCCAACTATGAATATTAAGGGAACCGCTGCGGGCGGTGGCAATGCGCTGCTCATTCCTATGACGGAATTCTCCATGGGCCTTACCGGCGACATCAATGACATCGCCAATGCTCACAATCTGGCTATGGTGGCGCTTACTGCCAGAATGCAGCATGAGCGAAACTACAATGACGAGGAGTTGGTCAAACGCAGCAGGATGCGTCGTCTGGACATCGACCCGACCAGAGTGGAGATGGGTTGGGTCATGGATTTCTGTGTCCAAAGCCTCAGGAACATTGTTATAGGCCTCGGCGGTCGCATGGATGGCTTTGCAATGCAGTCTAAATTTGGTATCACTGTAAGTTCCGAAATCATGGCAATGCTGTCTATTGTGAGCGACTTGGCGGACTTGCGTAAAAGGATGGACGAAATTACCGTAGCTTTTGATAAGAAAGGCAATCCCGTTACCACAGGCGACTTAGAAGTAGGGGGCGCCATGACCGCCTGGATGCGCAACACTATTAATCCCACCTTGATGTGCACAGCGGAGTATCAGCCGTGCATGGTGCATGCTGGTCCCTTTGCTAACATTGCTGTGGGCCAGTCCTCCATCATCGGTGACCGCATCGGGCTGAAGATGTATGATTATCATGTCACTGAGAGCGGCTTTGCCGCAGACATCGGGTTCGAGAAGTTCTGGAACGTCAAGTGTCGCTACAGCGGTCTCAAGCCGCATGTGTCGGTACTTACCACCACTATCAGGGCACTAAAGATGCATGGCGGTGGGCCTAAGGTGGTGGCTGGTCTGCCCCTGCCTGAGTCCTACACTAAGGAGGACCTGGGGCTCCTGGAGAAAGGTATTCCTAATATGTTGCACCACATTAACACCATCAGGACGTCAGGCATCAATCCTGTGGTGTGCATCAATAGCTTCCATACGGATACCAAGGAAGAGATTGCTATGGTGCGAAAGGCAGCTGAGGCGGCTGGAGCAGGCTGTGCCGTATCCAGTCACTGGGCTGATGGCGGCGATGGTGCCCTGGAGTTGGCTGATGCGGTTAAGGAAGCCTGCGAAGCTAAAACCGATTTCAATTTCCTCTATCCCGTGAAAATGAAACTGCGAGAACGGGTGGATAAGGTTGCTAAGGTAGTCTACGGAGCTGATGGAGTGTCGTGGACCCCCGATGCTGAAGCCAAGGCTAAGTCGCTTGAGGCTGATCCCAAATATGATGAGTACGCTACCATGATGGTGAAGACACACCTGAGCCTGACACATGATCCGGCCATTAAGGGCACCCCGAAAGGGTGGATATTGCCCATTCGGGATGTGTTGATTTATTCCGGGGCGAAATTCCTCTGTCCCTGTGCTGGCACTATCAGCCTCATGCCAGGAACCAGCTCTGACCCAGCCTTTAGAAAGGTGGATGTCGATACAAAGACGGGCAAAGTACAGGGGCTTTTCTAAAAGGCAGTAGACTTAACTTAGAAAGGATAGACTTCGGCGTTACAATAACCTCTCCCTTTAAGGGAGAGGTTAAAGGTGAGGATACTGGAAGAAACAAAGACTGTCTCTCTAACCATTGACGGAAAGGAAATAAGAGCTGCTAACAATGAGAAAATATTATGGGCAGCTTTAGATAATGACATCTATATCCCGAACCTTTGCGCTATCCGAGAAAGGAATGAGCCTTTTGCTTCCTGCCGCCTCTGCTTTGTGGAAGTGCAAGGAAGGGAAATGCCTGTTACTGCTTGTACTGAGCCAGTGGCAGAGGGCATGGTAGTTAATACTAAAGGGGAAAAGGCCTTAAGGCTAGCCCGCACTGCTTTCGAGTTGCTCTTAGCTAGTTTGCCTGTGGACTGTGCTCACTGTTCTAAAAGTGGTTCTTGTGAGATCCAGAAGGTCGCCGGGCACTTACGTGCAAAACTCACCACAAAGAGATTCAGGAAGACTCTGCGTGACTTACCCATAGATTCCAGCAGCCCTACATTTATCTATGATCCTAATAAGTGTGTGCTCTGTGGCAGATGTGTTTGGGTATGCCAGGAAAAGCTGGGCATCGCAGCTATTGGTTTTGCCTACCGTGGCTTCCGACGGATGGTCACCACCTTTGGAGATGAGCACATTGGCCAATCCAGGTGCCAAGGCTGCGGTGAATGTGTTGATGTTTGCCCTGTTTGTGCATTGGTGTTTAAACGGGAAAATTGACATACACGCTGTCTTGTAGTAGATTATTACGTTTGAGTTCAAGAAGGGGAGACGAAGCATGGTTATCATAGGTGAGAACATACATGTCATAGCGAAGGTGGTAAACGATGCAATAAAGGCTCGAGATTCCAAGACGATCCAGGATTTAGCCAGAGCCCAAGCTGAGGCTGGGGCTGACTATATAGATGTAAATGTTGGTTACTTAAGAAAAGATACTGAGGAAACCATGATGTGGATAATCAACACAATTCAAGAGGTTACTGATTTGCCTCTGTCCATAGACACTATGAATCCTGTAGCCATGGAGGTGGGTCTCAGGCTTTGCAAGAAGAGACCTTTGCTTAATTCCGCTTCAGGAAAGACTGACTCTAAAGAGCAGATGCTCCCATTAGCAAAGAAATATAATTGTGATGTAGTGATTTCGGTGATAAACGATAAAGGTATGCCTGCTGAAGGTGATTCAAAGTTGGACAGCATCATGGATACAGTGGCTTACGCTAACGATCTTGGAATTCCCAATGAGAATATTTGGGCTGACCCCATAGCCCTCCCCGTAAGCACTGCTGGTGAGGGGCAGAAGAATGCCTTGGCAACTTATGAATTCATAGAGATGCTTCCTGAAGCTTTGCCTGGGCTTAAATCAACGTTAGGGCTTTCCAATATATCTAACGGGGCACCTATTGAACTTAGACCTCTACTTAACCACGTTTACTTGATAATGCTGGCTAGGAAAGGGCTTTACTCGTCAATTCACGATGCCCTGGATGAGGATATTATGAGCGTATCGAAGGGCGGGAAAGAAAATCTAGTTGACCTCGTCTACAGAACATGGGATGGAGAGGACATAGACCTTTCTTCCCTATCCCAAGAGCAAATAAATTACGTTAAGACGACTAAGGTCCTCACAGGTGAAGTCCTCTATTCCGATGCCTGGCTTGAATAAGGAGGTTCAATAATGGAGTATAAAGCACCAGTGGAAGCATACACTGGAGTAGTTAGGGAGGAAACTATCGGGATGGGGGAGAAAGCCTTAAAGCTGGGAGGGGAGAACATTCTTCCCCTCCATTTTTTTGATGAGGGTTCACTCCCCCATGCGCCAACCTTCGCCTTGGAAATATTGGATATAGAGCCTACAGATTGGCCAGAACACTTAGTTGAACCCTTCAAGGATGTGATCTCCGATCCAGTGAAATGGGCTAAGAGGTGTGAAGGATTTGGTGCGGATGCGGTCAGCATTTTCCTCTTGAGCACTGATCCTGCAGGGGAGAATCGCTCTGCGGAGGAAGCGGCAGCACTGGTAAAAGAAGTGGCTGAGTCAATAAGTATCCCTGTGCTTGTCTACGGCTCTGGGGATGATAAGAAGGATGCTGAGGTTCTCCCCAAGGTTGCTGAAGTGTGCGACGGAATGAATCTCCTTATAGGCCCGGTGCTTAAGGAAAACTACGAAGTTGTGGGGAGGGCAATTCTAGAGCACGGACATAAAGCCTGGGCTGAGAGTCCTTTGGATATCAATTTGCTTAAGGAATTAAATATAAAGCTGTGTCATTTCCTACCTCCTGAGAGGATTGTAATCGATCCAGAATCCACAGCGCTGGGCTATGGCTTTGAATATAGCTTCACTCTAATGGAAAGGGTGAAGCAGCTTGGAGTAATTATTAAGGATAGCATGACGCAGATGCCCATGATCGCTAATTTGGGAAAGGAAGTTTGGAAGACAAAGCAATCCAAAGAGAGCGAAAAGCAAGGCTTGCTGTTTGAGGCAATGACGGCTTTAGGGCTCCTTTTAGCCGGAGCAAATATCCTTGTCTTAAGGCATCCCGAGAGTTTAAAGTTAGTAAAAGAAACAATCAGTTAAAGATATTTTTTAAGAAAGAGGTGAAAAATGGCAGAGGTAAAAGAAAAGACGCTTTCCAAAAAATTGGAGGAAATCCATAAGCGCATAAAAGCGGAGATCCCTTGGGAGCCAGTAGGGCCCACCCCAATGCCAGAAGTTCCCGATCTGAGAAGCTGGGACATGAGGCTTCTTAAAACCTACGCGCCATTTTATTCTCCATTCTGTGATTTATGTTGCTTCTGCACCTATGGTAAGTGTGACCTCACTGAAGGTAGGAGGGGAGCCTGTGGCATTGACATAGCCACGCAACAGGCAAGGTTTATACTTTTGGCTTGCTTGATAGGATGTTCCGCTCACGCCGCTCACGGGGGACACATCCTGGAATTCTTGATAGAGAAGCATGGCGCAGATAAGAAGATAGATATGGGCCCATTCATTGAGATTGAAGCGCCAAATATAAGGACAGTTACTGGTTTGAAACCAGAGACCCTGGGAGACCTCCAAATAGCTCTAGAGTATGTATTCACGGAGATTGCCCACCTTCTTGATTCTTGCCACACGGGACAAGAGGGAAGCGCTCTGGATTATGAATCTAAAGCCTTGCATGCTAGCATGCTGGACCATGTAGGTATGGAGATAGCTGACATCGCTCAGATTGTCGGCTTTAATTACCCTACTTCTGTTGCTGATACACCTCTGGTGGAGATGGGATGGGGGGCGATAGATAAAAGCAAGCCCGTAATCTTACTATCAGGGCATAATCCAGCTACCTCGACGGTGGTAATTGACTACCTCAGGGAACACAATCTTGAAGACCAGGTAGAGGTCTGCGGCCTATGCTGCACTGCACTGGAAACAACCAGGTATTCAGACAAAGCTAAAATAGTTGGTCCTCTTTCCCGTGCACTTTTCTTCATGAGGACGGGCATTGCCGATGTCATCATGACCGACGAGCAATGTATAAGAACAGACACGCCTCAGGAAGCAGCCAAGGTGGGTTCAGCAGTTATCGCCTGCCTTGACAAGGCTATGTATGGACTTGAGGATGCCACTGAGATGGATCCGGATAAGATAGTAAGACGAATGGTGGATAATAAAGAACAGTTTGCCATCTTGGACTCCTCAAAGGCAGCCGAGGTAGCGGTCAAAGTCGCCATGGAACTTGCCCCCCAGAGAAAGAAGGAATGGCTAACGGAGGAAGAAGCCATAGAGCTGGCTAAGAAATGTACTAATTGTGGCATGTGTGAGCAGGTATGTCCTAATCTTTTCTCCATCGGCGAAGGAATAACCAAGTTGGCCAAGGAAGGCAATTTCGACTTGATAAGGAAGCAATTCCTGCAGTGCATTGGCTGTGGAAAATGCGAGCAAGAGTGCCCCAACAAGGTTCCCATCTTCAAGATAATGCAGACAGCGACGAGCATGGAGACCTGGAAATGCAGGGCTGGGCGCGGTCCTGTTATGGATACCGAGATAAGGAATGTCGGTGCACCTCTTACCCTGGGTACAATCCCCGGAGTTATTGCCCTCGTCGGTTGCTCCAACTACCCCGATATTGACGATATTGCCGACATGGTAGAGGAGTTTGCCAAGAGAAAGTATATTGTAGTCCTCACAGGCTGTGCCGCCATGGTTGCCGGAATGAAGAAAGACGCCGATGGCTTAACCGTGTATGAAAAGTTTCCTCCCGATTTTGATGCTGGAGGGGTCGTGAATATTGGCTCATGTGTTTCCAATGCTCATATCAGTGGAGCGGCGATAAAGATAGCCAATATCTTTGCTGCTCTTCCTTTAAGAGGGAACTATGAAGTCATGGCTGATTACGTGCTTAACCGAGTGGGCGCCTGTGGTGTAGCCTGGGGTGCAATGTCCCAGAAGGCAGCTTCCATCGGCACCGGGTTTAATAGGTTGGGTGTGCCCGTGGTTTTAGGCCCTCACTCCTCCAAGTATAGAAGGCTGTTTCTCTCCAGGAAGGAAGAGGATGATTGGAAGGTTATGGATGCCAGGAAGAAGGAGGTTGTGGATACTGTGGAGCCTGCTCCCGAGCACTTGGCTTATGTATGTGAGACAAAAGAGAAAGCCATGCCAATGATAGCCAAGCTGTGTATAAGAAGAAACGATACCCCTCAGGGAAGGGCGATAAAGCTTAACCACTATATTTCCCTGTACAAGAAGTATATTGGAGCGGGTTTGCCCGAAGATATTCAGCTCTTTGTCCGCAGGGATGCTGATATTCCTTTGGTCTACAAGAAGGAAGTGCGGGCATATCTACAGGAAATCGGCTGGCAGCCCAGGGAGCCAATTGGACTTCCTACCTTGATTGGGACTTATCCTAGCAAGATTCCTGTGGATGCAGTAATACATTAGTGAAGAAGATGAATAGGCTAGAAGGAGGGAAAAAATGAGCGCAGTAATACCACGACATAGGGTAAATGTCTTAACCGGAATCAAATCAGCCAAGCTAATCGAAGACCCCACGGAGTACTCTAATTTGATTCGAAAGGCAAAAAGACCGCTTCTCGTAGTCGGGCCTCTCTTGCTTGAATCGACGCCCGACGGCAAGTTGCTCCTCGAGTATGCCTTAGACATTGCCAAGCCTAGCAATATCCCCATATGTGCCACGGCGCAAACTAAAGGGAAGGTGGTAGAGCTAGGAGTCAAGCCAGATTCTGTTTATGATGTCGTGGAGATAGCGAATGCTCTTAAAGACCCCGACTGGAAGGGAGTTAGAAGAGAAGGTAATCATGACCTGGTGATCCTTTTTGGCATAAGGAGCGACCTTGGGAACCAAAGCCTTTCCACACTCAAGCACTTCGCCCCTCACCTGAAAACTATGACATTGTGTAAGCATTACTTCCCTCATGCCAATTACTCCCTTACCAATTTCAAAAAAGATGCTAAGTGGTTGGAGTTTCTGGAAAGCTTAATAGAGAACTTGAAGAAAGGAGGATAGAAAAAGTGGAAGGCGAATTTCACACAGATATTGGACCCCAATATGAAGGTGAGGTGATAAGGAAGGAAGATCTTTCCCTGGAGTTTGGTGGCCCTAAGGTAGCATATAAATTTGAGCTGGCGACGGTGAAGAGCCTCGATGAAGTAGAGAATGAGAAAATAGAGATTATCGGCCCCGATATAAATGAATTGGAACCTTACGATGAAGGAAAGAAGGGTGGGAGTTACCCTATAGCTATTCTGGTTGATGTTGCTGGAGGGGAACTGGACAAGGATGCCGAGGCGATCATTGAGAGAAGGATTCACATGTTTACTAACATGGTTGAGGGTTGGTATCACATGAATCAGAGGCAAGATTGCTGGTTGAGGATAAACAAGGATTGTTATAAGAAAGGCTTCACTTCCTTAAAGGAATTGGGGGAAATTTATAGCTTGCTATATACTTCAGAGATGTCAATAATTGAGAAAATCCAAATCACTATTATCACCGATGAGGGAAAAATAAAGGAACTTCTGCCGCACGCTCTGGAGGTTTATGCTGCCAGGGATGAAAGGGCAAGGACTCTAAGGGATGAAGACGTGGATACATTTTATGGCTGCGTCCTTTGTCAGAGTTTCGCTCCTACCCATGTCTCCATCATATCTCCAGATAGGATTGCCAATTGTGGAGCCATAAACTGGTTTGATGGCAGAGCTGCAGCCAAGATCGACCCTGAAGGACCTATATTTGCTATACCAAAAGGGGAGCTTATAGACCCCATAAAGGGTGAATACACGGGAGCGAATAAAGTTGAATTTGAGAAGTCCCTGGGGACTTACGACAGGGTTTACCTCTATAGCGCCTTCGAGCATCCCCATACTTCATGCGGCTGTTTCGAGGCTATAGTTTTCTATATTCCTGAGGCAGATGGATTTGGACTCGTGCACAGGGATTTTAAGGGTGAGACTGTAATTGGAGAGACCTTTTCTCATATGGCTGGTGAAACATCTGGTGGAAAGCAAATAGAAGGTCGACTGGGAACTGGCCTAGAACAATTGAGGTCCCCCAAGTTTATTCAGGCGGACGGGGGACGGAGAAGAATGGTGTGGATGCCCAAAGACATAAAAGAGAGATATAAAGAAGCCTTTGAAGCAGATGGGGTATATGACAAAATTCCCACAGAAGAAGACGTAAAAAATACCGATGAGCTTCTGGAATTTCTGGAGAAGGTAGGGCATCCTTGGTTGACGGGCGAAGTAGAACTTCCTGGGTGAGACTGCCGCGAGCAAGGCGAAGCAATCCAACCCAAAAGTGAAGATAAAAAGGAAAGATAACCCTCGTTCACTCAATCCTTTACCTAGCGAGGGAGAGGAGAATTATTATGCCGATTGCAGGATCCCAAATTGTTAAGATGCTTCCTGGCAGGAGGCCGTGTAAAGAATGTGGTTTCCCTACCTGTTTTGCCTTCGCTATGAAGCTAGCTTCAGGCGGGACAACCGTAGATAAGTGCCCTTATCTGGATGAGGAGACGAAAGCTAAACTAACAGATCTTCTGGCACCGCCTATAAAGCTTGTCACCATAGGCTCAGGGGAAAGCAAGGTTCAAATCGGGAATGAAGAGGTAATATATAGACACGAGAAGACCTACTACCATGCACCAGGAATTGGTCTACTTATCTCCGATAAGGAGGCTGACGACAGAATTGATGAGAAGATAAGGAAGATAAAAGAGTTGCAGTTCTCCTGGATAGGATTAACACTTAAGGCAGACCTCTTAGCTCCCTACTTTGAATCAGGTGATAAGGATAGATTCTTGGCTTTGGTCAAAAAAGTTTACCAATCAACCGATGTGCCCATGGTTTTGATCTCAGAAGATATGGATGTCTTATTTTCTGCCAGGGATCTATGTGCTGACAGAAATCCCCTTCTCTACCCCATAACCAAAGAGAATATAGAGGAAGCAATCCCAAAGATTAAAGAGAAGCCTAGTCCAATAGGAATTCGGGGGGATAATCTAGAGTCGCTGGTACCTTTAACTCTCAGATTAAAGGACATGAGCATTGAAGATGTGGTCCTAGATCCAGGCTCCAAGAATTTAATGGAAGGAATGAGAGACCAGACTTTCATCAGGAGGGCAGCCATAAAGCAAGGGTTTAGACCTCTTGGCTATCCTACTATTGCTTTCCCCTGCTTTATAGCTAAAGACGGGCTAAAGGAAGCCATGGCTGGCTCAGCCTTTATAAACAAGTTTACTAGCATCATTATATTCTCCGATTTTGACCAATACTCCTTGCTTCCCACCTTAATTCAAAGGCTCAACATTTATACCGATCCTCGCTTCCCCATGGGGGTGGACGAGAAATACTATGAGGTACTGGAACCTGATGAATATTCCCCTGTTCTTGTCACCTCAAACTGGGCCTTGACTTATTTCTTGGTGTCATCGGCTGTCGAGGCTACTAAAATTCCTGGCTATGTTTGTGTAAAGGATGCGGAAGGGCTCGGTGTCCTTACAGCTTGGGCAGCAGGCAAGTTTGACGGCGAATCTGTAGGGGAATTTATTAAGAAAAGTGGAATCGCAGACCGCGTAAAACATAGGAAGCTAATTATCCCAGGCAAGGTAGCCAGAATTAAGGGTGCCCTTGAAGATGCTTTGAATCTTGAATGGGAAATTATAGTTGGTCCTAAAGAAATAACTGCGTTGGGGAAATTCCTTCCAGATTTTGCTAAGAGCCTAAGAGAATAAAAGTTGATAGGTACAAAGGAGACAGAGCAGTTAATTGAGACTTTATCCTCATACAGTAAGGAAAGGGAAAATTTAGTCCCTTTATTGCAGGAAGTTCAGGCGAAACTGGGATATCTTGCCACGGAAGCGATGCGAGAGATTGCTAGTTTCTTGGCCATTCCTGAAGTTGAGGTCTATGGAGTCGCCACCTTCTATAACCAATTTCGTTTCGTTCCCTTGGGAAAGCACCATGTCAGAGTTTGCATGGGTACTGCGTGTCATTTAGCAAGGGGCAAGCTTATCCTGGAAGCTTTAGAAAGGGAGCTTGGCATCAAGATAGGAGAAACTAGCGAGGATGGGAGATTCAGTTTAGAGCGAGTTGCTTGTGTTGGTTGCTGCATGCTGGCTCCGGTAATGATAATCGGAGATGAGATTCATCCTAAAATGACGCCTTTCAAAGTGGAGGAAGATTTAATACCTTACAAGCAAGAATCCCAAGAAGAGAGCTCAAACGAAGAGCAAGCTGGGGAGCATTAGGGAAGCATAGTGAATGACGTTTCAGGAAATCCAGAACCAAGCAAAGTCCGAATGGGAAACTCTGCAAAATAGCACTTATATCCTCATTGGCACAGCCACTTGTGGTAAAGCAGCTGGTGCCTTAGCTACTCTTGAAGCTTTGGAAAAAGAGCTGTCACGGCAGAATGTCGATGCTAAAATTATTCAGGTTGGCTGCATGGGGCTGTGTTATGCCGAGCCCTTAGTTACTATATCAAAACCTGATTCCTTCCGTGTAGTGTATCATAACGTAACTCCGGAGCTTGTCCCCCGCCTTATAGAAGGCTACATTATGGGCGATGATCCTTGTCTTGAGCTTGCCTTGGGCACTTTGGAAGGGGGTGGGGAGGAAGCTCCCTATATCCCCGAACTTCCCAGATTTGAACGCGAACTTCGCCTTGTATTGCGCCGTTGCGGCTACATCGACCCGGCGAATATAAACCATTACATCGCTAATGGTGGATATAGCAGCTTGGGAAAGGCGCTGAAGATGCAACCTGAGGAGATAATTGAGAAGGTAAAAAATTCAGGATTGCGTGGGCGAGGTGGAGCTGGATTTCCCACTGGACAGAAGTGGGAGTTTTGCCACAAGGCTGAAGGAGAGCCGAAGTATGTGGTATGTAATGCTGATGAAGGGGACCCAGGTGCATTTATGGACCGAGTTGTTTTGGAAAGTGACCCTCAGCAAGTTATAGAGGGGATGATTATTGGTGGTTACGCTGTAAGTGCCAGACAAGGCTATATTTATGTCCGTGCTGAATATCCTTTAGCCATCGAACGCCTGGAGATTGCCTTAAAGCAAGCAGAGGGGCTAGGTCTTTTAGGGGACAATATCTTGAGCAGCGGTTTTAATTTCCATATAGAGCTAGCCATGGGGGCTGGTGCTTTCGTCGCCGGTGAGGAGACGGCACTAATGGCGGCTGTGGAAGGAGAGATGAGCACGCCCAGGCCAAGACCGCCTTATCCTGCTCAAGCTGGATTGTGGGGCAAACCCACCCTGCTAAACAATGTGAAAACTTTTGCCAACATCCCTTTGATAATTGAGCGAGGGGCAGATTGGTTTTCCTCCATTGGGACTGAGGGAAGCAAAGGGACGGCAGTGTTCACTCTGGCAGGTAAGGTTAACAACGCTGGACTTGCCGAAGTGCCTATGGGCACAACACTGCGTGAACTCGTTTATGATATTGCTGGCGGGATTTCTAAAGATAAGTCATTTAAAGCGGTACAGATAGGGGGGCCTTCAGGAGGCTGTCTCCCCGAGAGCTTACTTGACACGCCTCTTGATTATGACTCTCTCAGGGAAGCTGGTTCGATGTTGGGCTCAGGAGGCATGATTGCCATGGATGAGGATAACTGCATGGTTGATGCTGCTCGCTTCTTCCTTGATTTTACCACAAAGGAGTCCTGTGGCAAGTGCACCCCGTGCCGGCTAGGAACCTTGCAAATGCTTCATATCCTAGAAGATATTACAGTGGGCAAGGCTGAAGCCAAAGACCTCGACCTCCTTATCGAGCTAGCCGAAGATGTCAAAGCAGGGTCGCTTTGCGCCTTAGGAGGAACAGCCCCAAATCCTGTTCTCACTACCATGAGGTACTTCCGAGATGAATATGAAGCTCATATCTTGGAGAAGCGCTGCCCAGCGAAAGTTTGCTCTGAACTCACCGCCTATTATATCCTTCCTGATAAATGTGAAAGAAGCTGTGAGCATTGCGTGCTCACTTGTCCCACCGATGCTGTTAAAGGCGAAAAAGGGGAAATAAAGGTTATCGATCAAGAGAAATGTGTTAATTGTGGCACTTGCATGGATGTCTGTCCCCCTGAGTATAATGCAGTGATAAAGCTATCACCTATTACCCAACTTTCTCCAGAAGATCTAGCAGCTAAAGAACGAGGCATAGCACAACAGGTGGCATAATGGCTCAGAAAATTGTTTCCACAGGAAGAGGAGGAGCAGGGAAATCAACTTTTGTTGCTTTGATTAGCAAATACCTGAAAGCTCCAACACTGCTTATTGACCTTGATCCCGACCTTAGTCTTGCTGATATGCTTGGATTTGATTTTCATAAGGAAGGGAAAAGGACTGTTTGCGAAGCACTTTACGACGTCATTGAAAAAAGAAAAAGCAACATAAGCCCCACGATTACAACACACGATCTGATGGAATCTTTGCTATGGGGAGATTGTTTATACGAAGGAAGAAAGATGGACCTCATTACTCTGGGAACAAAGTTCACCGAAGGCTGTCTTTGCGCGCCAGACGAGATACTTAGGAAAACAATTCCCAAGCTAGCTAAGAATTATGCCAACATGGTAGTAGACTCGCCAGCCGGGGTGGAACATTTGAATCGGAATATAGTATCAGACATAAATGACCTTTTCGTTCTATGCGACCCCTCCGATAAATCTTTGAAGCACATATCAAGGATCAAAGAGATTATTAAGCAAGTGGGAATTAGATACAATCACTTTTACCTGGTGGCAAACTACGAGTGTAACGAAGAGGCAGAGAAGTACTTGCAGAGTAAGGGCGAAACCTATCTGGGCAAAATAGACTACGATGCTCGTTTGGAGCAATATAACTTGGAGGGCAAATCTCTTCTGGAGCTGCCCGAGGATTCACCTGCTTCTTTGTCTATAGAAAGGATTTTGGCAAAGGCAGGCTATGAGATTAGGTAGAGCGGGGGACAAGCAGGAATGAAGAAAGATGCTGTAGCCAAAACTGACGGTAGCGGTAGATTATGAGAAGCGCCACCCAGAGAGATATGAGAAAGGGATTTGTGCTGCTGTTCTTGAATGTCCTAATGAACTTTGGAAGCAAGAAGAGCCATACGATTTGCCTTACCCCATTCCAGGCTTTTGTCAGCACTGTGGTACGTGTGTTGAGTCTTGCCCCATGGGGGCAATTAGGATGCTCTAAGCGATACACGTCATGAAGACAGAAAAATGAGAGAGAAGCGGTTATATTGGTGCCCTTTTTGTCATCGCAATGTTTCATTATGGAGGACAAAAGATGGCAAACTAATGTGTCCCCGATGTGGTAGGGAGATAGTTTACATAACAAGTGATGGCAGTATCGGGGCAATTAAGGAAAAAGAGTTAAATAGATAAAGATAGCAATATGGGTAAAGTAATTGTTTCCACAGGAAGAGGAGGAGCAGGGAAATCGACTTTTGTGGCTTTGGCTAGTAAATATTTGAATCCCCCAAAGCTACTGATAGACCTCGATCCCGATGAGAGCCTGGCTGACATGGTTGGAATAGATTTGAACCAAAAAGGGAAAAAGACCATTTCGGGCGCACTTTACGACGTTATAGAAGAGAACAAAGGAGTTGGTCGCACAGGGTACAATCTGCTGTCCGATGTACTGCAAGCTGTCTTATACAGGGGAGGAGAATTTGACCTTATCGCCTTGGGAACAAAGTTTACTGTGGGTTGTTATTGTGCTCCAGACGAAGTGCTCAAAGACTTCATTCCCAGTCTCGTTAAAGATTACGAAGAGCTAGTGGTAGACTCGCCTGCGGGGTTGGAGCATTTCAATCGCAAGGTGGTGGTGGACATAGATGACCTGTTTGTAATTCTAGACCCCTCCGAGAAATCCACAAAACATATAGAAAGGGTCAGGGATATCATCAGGGAAGTGAAGGTTAGCTACAATCATCTCTACCTAATAGGGAACTACAGATTTACCGAGGAAGCGGAAGAGTATTTACGAAGCACAGGAGAAGCTTATTTGGGGAAAATAGACTACGATCCTAATGTAAGGCAATATAATCTGGAAGGGAGATCTCTTCTTGGTTTGCCCCAGGATTCCCCCGCTGCCCTCTGTGTAAAAAGGATTTTAATGAAGGCCGGGTATGAAATTAGGGATGGAGATTTAACATCAAGTCGAGCGAGAAAATAGCCAGGGGTTTACCTTTATAAAAGGCTAGGAGGTAGAGTTAATGAATGCACAGGTGCAAAAACCTTTTGAAGAGATCTTAAGATACCTCGAGGGTGAAAAGAAAATAGTTCTTATGGGTTGTGGAGGATGCGCTACAGTTTTTCATACCGGTGGTGTAAAAGAAGTAGATGAAATGGCAGAGAAGCTAGCAAAAGAAGGGAAGGAGGTCATAGGGAAGATTGGATTGCCTTTCGCAGTATTTGCCTGCTACCTCCCTATGTCTGCGATGTTTTTGAAAGAACATAAGGGGGAGATAGAGGAGTGCGATGCTATGTTAATGCAGAGTTGTGGCGATGGCTTACAAGCAGTTCGGGGATATTTGGAGGAGGAAATGGGGATCGTAAAGCCTATCTATCCATCAAACGATGCCCTCGGATTTTCTAGCGGTGGCCCTGCTGTGTTTAAGGAGGAGTGCCAGGCATGTGGGGAATGCGAGCTTGGAAAGACTTTTGGCATTTGTCCCTTTGTGCAATGCCCTAAGGGATTGCTCAATGGGCCGTGTGGTGGGACGACTGAAGATGGCAAGTGCGAAGTAGACCCTACGCGCGACTGTGCCTGGGCTATGATTTATAGAAGAGCAGAGAAACTTAGTCAGGTTGATAAGC